>CANRJU010000146.1 GCA_947631075.1 uncultured Lachnospiraceae bacterium | reverse complement strand
CCATCTCCGGCAAGCTGGGGCTGCCAAAGAGCATTATCGAGGCGGCCGGGCGGCTGATCGACAGCGACGCCAAGAGCTTTGAGGACGTGGTGACCGGTCTGGAGCAGGCCCGCGTGGAGGCGGAGCAGGAGCGCGAAAAGGCAAAGCGCTTCCGGGAGGAGGCCGAGCACTACAAGGAAAAGCTCGCCGCCAAAAACGAGCGCATCGACGAGGCAAAGGAAAAAATCCTGCGCCGGGCCAACGAGGAGGCGCGGGAGATTCTCCAGAAAGCAAAGGACACCGCCGACGAGTCCATCCGCAAGTACAACAAATGGATGAATGATTCCGGCATGACAAAGGAAATGGAAAAGGAGCGGGCGGCTCTCAGGGAAGAACTTGAGAAAACAGGCAACAAAGCCGTCTCTGCCCCCGCGAAGCGCAGAACCGGCAAAACTCCCGACAAACTGGAGGTCGGCGACATCGTCATGGTGCACTCGATGGGCGTAAAGGGCACGGTCAGCACGCCGCCCAACAGCAAGGGCATGTGCTATGTGCAGATGGGAATCCTGCGCTCCGAGCTTCCCGTTACAGATCTGGAGCTGCTGGAACAGGAGACGAAAGCCGCCAGGAAGGAGGCTTCCATCACGCACAGCAAAAACATGAAAATGGCCAAGGCCATGACCATTTCCCCGGAGATCAACCTGATCGGGAAAACCGTGGACGAGGCGCTGGGCCTCCTGGACAAATATATCGACGACGCCTGCCTCGCCAGGCTCCACCAGGTCACGGTGATCCACGGCATGGGGACCGGCGCCCTGCGCAACGCCGTGCAGAACTACTGCAAAAAGTGTAAGCATGTGAAAAGCTACCGCATGGGCGAGTACGGCGAGGGCGGCTACGGCGTGACCGTGGTGGAATTATAGAAATGAGGGATATTATGGATAAAAAAAAGATATTGATCGTGGATGATGACTCCCACATCGCGGAGCTCATCTCCCTGTATCTCACCAAGGAATGCTTTCAGTGCGAAATAGCCGGGGACGGAGAGACGGCGCTGTCGCTGCACGAGACCTTTCAACCGGATCTGATTCTCTTAGATATCATGCTGCCCGGCATGGACGGGTACGCGGTCTGCCGGGAAATCCGCCGCCACAGCGCCACCCCGATCATCATGCTCTCCGCCAAGGGCGAGGTCTTTGACCGGGTGCTGGGGCTGGAGCTCGGCGCCGACGACTACATCATCAAGCCCTTTGACACCAAGGAGATGGTGGCGAGGGTCAAGGCCGTCCTGCGCCGCTGCGCGCCGCCAGAAACCCCCCCGTTGCCGGCTCCGCCGGACAATCCCGCTTCCGACGTCCTCCACTTCCCGGACCTGTCCATCAGCCTGGCCAACTACGCCGTCACCTATTTTGGCAAGCCGTTAGATATGCCGCCCAAGGAACTGGAACTCCTGTATTTCCTCGCCTCCCACGCCAACCAGGTCTTTACGAGGGAACAGCTTCTCGACCGCATCTGGGGCTATGAGTATGTGGGAGAGACCCGGACGGTCGACGTCCACATTAAGCGCCTGAGGGAAAAAATCAAGGACCACCCCCAGTGGTCCCTCACCACCGTGTGGGGCATCGGCTACAAATTTGAGACGGGGAGGCCCCTATGAAAAAAGTAATGAGAACTACCTTAGGCAGAAAGCTGACGGCCTTTTACCTGATCATCATTGCCGTCTCGCTATATTTTCTGGCCGCCAATGGATATGACTATATATGCAGCAAGGTAGAGACCGAATCCCAGGAATCCCTGGTCCAGACAGCCGCATCCCTGATCCGGTCTCATCTGAACACGCCGCCCTATAACGAGGGGGAGCTGGGAAATCTGAGACAGCAGTTAGACCTGGTATCCGAAATGACCGACTGCCGGGTCCTCATTCTCTACCGCGACGGCTACCTTCCCCTGGACACCGGCAATTCCCAAAAACGGGACGGATACTACATGGGAGACAAGAAATCCCTCTCCCATAAAGTCACGAAAAATTTCACGATGAACGGCTATCTGGAGTCGTCCTCCCTGTGTGTCAGCCTGCCTCTGCCGGATTTCTCCCACGGAGGAGGATTTCTTATTCTCGCGCAGCCGGACTCCTATATTTATTCCCGCGCCGACTACTATTACAATATGCTGATGACGCTGTATTACCTCATCGCCGGACTGCTCGGAGTCATATTTTTCTGCATATACATTTTCGTCTTTCGCCCCCTCCGCAAGCTCCGCAACGGCGTAAAGGACTTTTCCATATCGGGCGACAATCCGACGATTGAAATCCACACCAACGACGAGTACGGCGAACTGGCCGACGCCCTCAACGTCATCGGCACGGAGTTAGGAAAATTCGATGAGTATCAGAGAAAATTTATCTCCAACATCTCCCACGATTTCCGCTCCCCGCTGACCAATATACGAGGCTATGTACAGGCCATGGCCGACGGCGTGATTCCGCCGGAAGATATGGATAAATATCTCCATACGATCCTTTTTGAGACAGACCGGCTCACCAAGCTCACCAGCGATCTTCTGGATCTGAATAAACTCGACAAGGACAATATTTTCCTGGACATCTCTGAATTTGACATCCACGAATCCATCCGCAACACCATCAACTCCCTTGAGGGCACCGCCGCCAGAAAAAAAATTCATTTCCGCATGATCCGCGAATCGGACGAGAGACTGCTCGTCTCCGGGGACAAGGAAAAAATCCAGCAGGTGCTTCACAACCTGATGGACAACGCCGTCAAATTCAGCCACCCGGATTCGGACATCTTAATCCGCACGAGAACCCGGGGCGACAAGGTATTTGTCTCCGTCAAAGACAGCGGAATCGGCATCCCCAAAGAGGATCTGGGCAAGATATGGGACCGCTTTTACAAGACCGACCTCTCCCGCGGAAAGGACAAGCTGGGTACCGGACTGGGGCTCTCCATCTCGCGCGAGATCATAAACGCCCACCGGCAGACACTGGACGTAGTCAGCACCGTGGGCGTCGGTTCAAAATTCATCTTCACTCTCCCAAAGGCGGCGGAGTGACGATGCCTTCTTCCATGGGCTCGCCCACTCCGTCTTTCTCCTGGACAGTCACATTTACAAGCGAAAAAATCCCGCTCAAAAATTCCTCTGACAGCTCCCCGTAGTCGCCGTGGGCCAAAAAGGCAAAGGAAATATCTTCCTTGCGGAATGTAAACATCTTTGTTTCCCCTTCATTCTCGTAAACCTTCACAAACGTGCCGTCGGGCAGAAGCTCCGTCGTGACGCTGTGGAAATCCCGTGTCAGATCGTAGGGCAGCTCCCCGTTGGCCGCGTATCCGATCAGAAGGCAGTCCGCCCACAGAGGATCCGCGTCATAGTAAAAGGAAAATGATTCGCAGTCGCCGATCCACTTGTAGGTCACCTCCGAGGCCGAACTGTCCAAAAGCACCTTAAATCCGTATTCCTCGAAAAACAGTTCCAGCAGCGAATCCCTTTCTCCCGCCGGCGTAGTCTCCTCCTCTCCCGTCCATCCAAAGGCGGCAGAGGGAATCTCCTCCTCGACAGACGGCTTTATACCCTGTGTCGCCGTATCCGGCTCCTGATTCTCCTGCTGCCTCTCCTCCTTTGTCTTTTCCCTGCTGCCGAAAGCAATCTGGAGCGCCTCCTTGCAGCTCCGGGGCCGGGACATGGTGAGCGCGAACGTACAGCCGTCCCGCTCCCACACCATCGCCTCGCAGTCGTTTTCCCCATACATCGTAATTTTAAGTTTCCCCACCTTATCCGTTTCGAGCTTCTTCTGACCGTCAAACTGGTCCCTCAGTTCCGGGGCGTTTTCCTCCTCCGCGTACTCAAAAAGGAGTTTATCATTCGCCTTTTTGTCCCGGTAAGCGATGCGCACGCGCTTTTTTCCGCGGGCCACCTCGACCTTTTTTATCTCGTATTTGCCCGGCGCCTTTTTTAGCGTATAGGTGCTGCAATCCGTCTTTTTCGCGATATCACTGACGGAACCCAGCAGCTCCCATTCCGATTCGTCCCCGGCGTCCGCGTAAAAAATATCCGGCTCCTCCGGACTGCTCTCCGGCTTCCCGGCGTTCCGGCTGAAAAGCAGAGCCGCCAGTCCCGCGCCGACACAGACCGCCGCCACGGCTGCCGCAATGGCCGGCTTCCGGTAACTCCGATAACGGCGGACCGGCGCCTGAGGGGCGCTTTTCTCATATTCGCTCTTTACATGGGCCAATATCTTCTCCCTCTCGCTCTCGCTGAGCGAGATTCTCTGCATCGCCTCTTTATACTCCTTTTGCATATCCGTCGCCTCCTTGAATCTTTTTCGCCAGCTTCTCCCGCCCTCTCTTTAGCAGAGAGCGGATCGTCACATCCTTCATGCCGAGAATTTCCGCCATTTCTTTGGTAGAGTACTCCTCATAGTAGTAGAGATGGATCACCGTCCGGTATTTATCCGGGAGCGACATCACCGCTTCCCAGACAGCCTGCTCCTCATCCGGCCTGTCCTCTTTGGTTTCCTCCCGCCCATACCCCCATTCATTCTCCTCCATGGACACTTCCCGCTTGATCCGTGCCTGTTTCAGAAAATCCTTGCACAGATTCGCCGCAACCCTCAAGAGCCACGCCTTCATGTGCTCCTCATTCTCAAAGACCGGCGCCGACTGCATCAGGCGCAGCAGCGTCTCCTGTACAATATCCTCCGCATCCTCCTTTCGCTTCAGATACGAAAACGCCAATCTGAGAATGTCATCCCCAAAAAGTCCTAAAGCCTTCTCCACTGCAGTATATGGATCTTCTGCTACATGGATCATCGCTTTTCCCCCTTCTGTTATCAATACGATTGAACGCTTAAAAATGTTGCAAAAATATTTCAAAAATTTTAAAAATTTTTTTTGTCAAAAACAGGCTTTCCGGATAAGACAAAAGAAGTAACTTACGCTCCTTCCCAGGAGCATAAATTACTTCTAAAAATACACTACATTGTACCGTCCTTCCAGCAGATGTGGTGCAGATGGCCCGTCTGATTCAAATTGCCAAATCCCTGTTGACGGAGCGCTTCGTACAGAACAATCGCCACTGAGTTTCCCAGATTCAGGGAACGAATCTCGCCATACATGGGAATCCGGATCGCCGTCTCCTCGTGTTCCACCAAAATGTCCTCCGGTATCCCGGCGCTTTCCTTTCCGAACATGATATAGCAGTCCTCCTCGTAAGAGACGTCACTGTATATCTGTCTGGCCTTTGTGGTAGCCATGTAAATCTTCGCTCCCGGATTCTTGTCCAAAAAATCTGAATAGCAGTCATAAATGGTATAATCCAGCTTATCCCAGTAATCCAGTCCCGCCCGTCTTACCTGTTTCTCATTGATCTGAAATCCCATGGGCTCAATCAGATGCAGCCTCGCCCCCGCGGCGACGCATGTGCGTCCGATATTGCCTGTATTGGCCGGAATCTCAGGCTCCAGCAGAACAATGTTCAGCAAGCTATCAGTCCTCCTGACGGAGAGCCAGGAACAGATCGATCTTCCCATCCGGGAACGTCATCGGCACGCATAAGCTCTTAGCGTATGTACTGGTAAAGCTGACCTGTCCATGAGACAGAGTCGGCGGCGTAATGTCAATGCCGATTCCATTGGACGAGAACACAGTGGCCGCGTTGCCCATGATCATGTTGCCCAGCTCACTCAGCGCGCTGGCTGCGAAATCGTCGATAGTCTTTACTTCCATCATACACATCTTAGAGGCAATACCGCATGCATTCTCCTCCGTCATTGCAATCAGTACCTGTCCTCTCATCTCACCTGTCACACCTATGATGATCACCCAGGAGTCCGGTCCAAAAGAAGCCTCTTTCAGCATGGGCTTTTGTATCGCTACCTCCACAAAACACATATCCTGTAACACTTTCTTTGCAGCCAAAAGAAACGGGTTAATATGCTCTGCATTTAATGTTGCCATACCTTTCCTCCCCTTTACATCATGATATCTCTATAGTAACATATTTAAAGAATTGTGTCTATAAAATTCTGTATCTTTCCAAGAGCCTTTTTTAAATCTTCAATGGAATACGCGTAGGAAATCCGAAGAAATCCCTCGCCGCATTCGCCGAAGGCCGTGCCCGGCACGACCGCCACTCTCTCTTTCTCCAGAAGGCTTCTGGCGAACTCCTCCGACGTCATGCCAAAACGGCTGATATTGGGAAATACATAGAACGCTCCCATGGGCTCAAAACAGGGAATCCCCATATCGCCTAATTCTTTTAAGAGAAACATCCGCCGCTCGTTGTAACTCTCCTTCATGCGCTCCACATCCCGGTCGCCGTTTTTCAGGGCCTCTATGGCCGCGTACTGGCTGGTGGTCGGGGCGCACATAATCACATACTGGTGAACCTTTAACATCTGCTTGATAATATTCCTGGGACCGGCGGCGTAACCGAGGCGCCATCCCGTCATGGCGTAGGATTTGGAAAATCCGTTGATCACAATCGTCCGCTCCGCCATGCCCGGCAGAGAGGCGATGGACACATGGCCCTCCCGCCCGTAGCTCAGTTCCGAGTATATTTCATCGGACACCACAAAGATGTCCCTCTCTTTTACAATGTCCGCGATCACCTGGAGCTCCTGAGCCGTGAGCACCGCTCCCGTGGGATTGTTGGGAAATGGGAGCACCAGCACTTTTGTCTTGTCCGTCAGCGCCGACATCAGTTTCTTTCTCGTCAGTTTAAAATCGTCCGCTTCCTCTAACGGCAGCCGCACCGGAACGCCTCCCGCCATTCTCACACAGGGCAGATAGGAGACGAAGCAGGGC
>CANRJU010000145.1 GCA_947631075.1 uncultured Lachnospiraceae bacterium | reverse complement strand
CGTGTCCGGGGTATGTGACCGATGAGAAGGGCGAGTTCGTGACCGATTACCTCGTAGCCGGACAGACCTATTACTTAAAAGAGTTAGAGGCGCCCCGGGGATTTCTGCTCAATGACAAGGTGGAGGAAATCGTGCCCTCCGCCGGAAAGGAGACGGAGCAGAAATATGTGAGGGAGGCGGATCGCTATCAGACAAAGGATGATGAGATTGTCGGGAACGTGGAGATTTACAAATTTTATCCGGAGCATGACGACGAGGATTCGGCGCTTCTGCCGGAGAAAAATGTGACGTTCCAGGTCTACCTTAAATCCAGAAACAGCTATGAGGCCGCCAACCCGGATTATGAGAGAGACACCATAAAGACGGACGACGAGGGACACGCGGTCACAAAGGATCTCGTCTATGGAACCTATGTGGTGCACCAGGTGGATACCGGGGATCAGGACACGATTCCGGTAAAGGATTTTACTGTGGAAATCCAGAAGAATAAAGAGAGCTATCCGTTCCATCTGATCAATGAGTATTTTAAGGCTTTTGTAAAAATTGTGAAGAAGGACAAGCAGTCGGGAAAGACCGTTCTGAAAGCGGGCACGGCGTATCAGATTTACAAGGTGGGGAACGGCCAGGAGAAGCTGGTGTCACAGAGCTATAAGAGCGGAGACCAGAAGGTATCCATCGACCGGTTCATCACGGACGAGACGGGCGAGATCATGACCGTGAAGCCCTTGAGAAGCGGGATTTACCGCGTGTACGAGGTGGAGTCGGCGAGCGGGCTGCACATCGGAACGCGCTACATTGAAATTGAGATCAACAGCAAGAACAAAAATTATAAGACCGTGCAGCAGGAGGACGGGACGTCCTGCCAGGTTGTGGAGGGAACCTATTACAACGAGGAGACCAAGGGAAAACTGATCATAGCCAAGAGAGGGGAGCAGCTGACGGACTACAGCGCGGAGAAGAAAGAGTTCGTGTACGAGCAGAAGCCTTTGAAGGGCGCTGTTTTTGAAATCTGCGCGGAGGAAGATATCGCGACCCAGGACGGTCAGGGCGATTTCTGGTTCAAAAAAGGCGAGCGGGCGGCCACCGTCACGACCGGAGTGGGAGTGAAATTTGAAAAAGAGATAGAAGGTCTCACCGGTGCCTCTGTGGACGGCCAGGGAGACGTGACCGTGGAGCTGCCTCTGGGGAAATATGTGGTCCGCGAAATCGGGACCGCGTACGGTTATATTTTCCCGGAAACAACGGAGTGGAAGGTTCAGTTTGACTGGAAGAACAGCCAGGATGTATTTGTCTTGAACAGCACCGGCGATACGGATTCGGAGGGCGTTCTCCGGGTGGAAAACGCCAGGGCGAAGGCATCTGGAATTGACCAAGCAGGATGGCCGGGATGGCGCGGGCATAAGCGGCGCGGTGTTCGGGCTGTACAGCAGAAACGATATTTACAACTGTGACGGAAAAAAGATCGTGGAGGCGGGAAGCCTGCTGGATACCATCACCACGGACCAAGACGGAAAGGCCGTATCGGTGACGGATGTTCCGCTTATGTCAGAGGGATATGGAACGACAGAGGGCGCGCGCAATTCCGGCGACTATTATCTGAGGGAAATTTCGGTGTCCGACAGCTACTACAAGGATGAGGCGGAAATTCCGGTACATCTGGAGTACAAGGACGCAAAGACGTCCCGGATTTCGGCGGAGGCTGTGAAGAAAAACACTCAGACTGCCGTGGAGATCGACAAGCTGAGCATAGCCGGGTCGGAGGAGATTCCCGGATGTCATCTGCAGATTGCCGACGCGGAGGGCCATGTCATTGTTTCCTGGATATCGGGAGACGATACGTCGGTGAAAACCTACGATAAGCTGGATGAGAGCGGCTATCGGAACTTTCATACGTCTATGGACGAGAAGGGGAATCTGTTTATAGGAGGACTTCTGCATGACGCGGAGTACACGCTGACAGAGACAAGACCCGCCGACGGATATGTGACAGCGGATGATATATCATTTGTGTTGAAAGGCAGTCAAGACAGTCAAGGCAGTCATGACAGTCAAGGCAGTCATGACAGTCAAGACAGTCTGGGAGATACCCAGACAATCGTGGAGGTGAAGGATGAAAACGGAGTCTATGTGGCCAGTGAGGACAACAAGGTCGTAATGAAGGACGACACCACGAAGATCCAGTTCTTGAAGTTTGCCGATGACAGCGGCGAGCTGTTGGGCGGCGCGGTTATTGCCGTGTACGACAGCGCGGGAAATGAGGTAGAGCGGTTCACCACAAGCGGAGGAGAGAAAACGCAGCTTGAGAAGCTCCTGATTGTGGGAGAGACCTATACCTTCAAAGAGCTGGAAGCGCCGTCGGGCTACAAAAAGGCGTCGCCGGTTACGCTCACCGTAGAGGACACCGGAGAGTGGCAGTCGGTACAGATGACGGACCGGCAGATTGAACGGATCGGAAATAACAGTACGCCGGAGGGCGGCACCAGCCCGGAGGGAGTGCCGAAAGCGGGGATCGAGGCGGACGATACAGACGCGCCCCAGGCCCCGGAGACAGGAGACCATATGCGCTTCGCGGAGATGCTCTTCCTCATGGCAGGGGCGCTGGCAGGCATGATGCATCTGCGGCGGAAGAAACGATTCTATGAGTAGGAATCCAAAAAGCACATGAAAAAAATAGCGTACTAAAAAGCACAGTTTTTGGGGATGGAAAACCAATCGTACTAACTCCCAAAAACTATAAAAACTAAAAACAATAAAAACCGGTTCTGGCACATGATTAGATCAACAGCGCCAGAATCGGTTTTTATGCTTTATCAGGAGGACGGTTTCCCGCCTGTCAGGAGGCTGGCTTTTTGCCACTCCCGAAAATTTATTTTATTATTTGGAATCTTCTTCCTCCTCATCATCTTCCTCGCGGGGCTTCAAGTGCATGCGGATTTTGTCGATCCGGTTGCCGTCGGTCTCCAGTACCCGGTAGGTGGCAAATTCATCTTCGATGACTTCATTTACCTCCGGGAAGTGCTGGAACAGGCTGACCAGATGCCCTGCTATGGAATCGTAGTCGTCGGATTCCAGCGGAATGGACAGCTCCTCCGCGATGTCGTCCAGAGAGGTGGAGCCGAGTATGATATATTCGTCCTCGCTCACCTGCTGGATGTCGTCCTCCTCGTCGTCATCGTACTCGTCCCGGAGCTCGCCCACGATTTCCTCAATCAAGTCCTCTATGGTAATCAGCCCCGCCAGGGCGCCGTACTCGTCCAGCACGATGGTCATGGGAATGGAGTCCTTCCGCATTTCCACAAAGAGCTCCGCCACATTTTTGTACTCGTAGGTGATGTGGGCCTCTCGCATGATGGTCCGGATATCTAAGCTGGCCCGGTCCCCCTCGTAGAAAATGACGTCCTTTAAGTTGATGATGCCGATGATATTGTCAATCGTCTCCTCGTAGACCGGCATGCGGGCGTACTTGCTCTCCGCGAATTCCGCCATCAGCTCGTCGTAATTGATATCGGACTTGACCATGGCGATATCCATGCGGGGAATCATGACGTCCTTCGCGAGAGAATCGCCGAAATCCACTATGTTCGTGATCATCTGCCGCTCCTCGCTCTCGATGACGCCCTCCTCGTGGCTCACATCCACAAAGGTCCGCAGCTCGTCCTCCGTGATGCTGGCCCCCTGTTTCGAGGTGTCCACCCGCAAGAGGAACAGGACAAATTCGGAAATCTTATTGACTAAAAATATGACGGGCGTCAGCACATCGGTGATGCACAGGATAATCCGGGAGTACAGAAGCGACAAGCGCTCCGCGTTCCGGGTCGCCATATTTTTCGGCGTGATCTCACCGAAAATCAAGATCAGAACGGTCAGGATTCCGGTGGCGATTCCCGCGCCCAGGCTGGTTCTGCCGGAAAATCCCATCCTCTGGCATATGTCGAAGGCGTAGGCCGTGGAGAGGGAAGAGGCGGACAGGTTCACTACATTGTTGCAGATCAGCACGGCGCTGAGCATCTTGGAGGGATCCTCAATCAGCTTCAGCACCCGCTTAGCCGCCTTGTTCTTCTCCTCCGCGAGTGACCGTACGCGAATTTTGTTCACCGTGGTCAGCGCTGTCTCCGCCGAGGAAAAAAATGCCGATAAAATCAACAGTATAATAAGAATAATTATATTTGCCGCGTCACTGGGGTCCAAAAAATGTCATCTCCTTTCTCAACTTAACGCCTGACGTTTTCGGGCCATTTCGTCACTGTCCAGATATTCGTCGTAGGTAGTGACCTTGTCGATCATGCCATTAGGGGTAATTTCAATGATGCGGTTGGCAATGGTCTGAATGAACTGGTGATCCTGGGAGGTGAAAAGCACCACGCCGGGGAACTTGATCAGTCCGTTGTTGACCGATGTGATGGATTCCATGTCCAGATGGTTGGTGGGCTCGTCGAGCAGGAGGACATTGGATCCCAGCATCATCATTTTAGACAACATCACGCGGACCTTCTCGCCTCCGGAGAGGACATTGACCTTTTTCAAGCCGTCCTCGCCCTTAAAGAGCATCCGCCCCAAAAAGCCCCGGACATAGGTGGCGTCCTTTTCCGGTGAAAAGGGCATCAGCCAGTCCACGATGGTGTCGCTGCTGTCAAAGTACTTGGTGTTGTCCTTGGGAAAATAGGAGTTCGAGGTGGTAATGCCCCACTTGTAATCGCCCTCGTCCGGCTCCATCTCCCCGGATAAAATCTGGAACAGCGTGGTAGCCGCGATGCCATAGGATCCCACGAAGGCAATCTTGTCGTCGTGTCCCACGGTAAAGGAGATGTTGTCGAGCACCTTCTCCCCGTCGATGGTCTTGGAGAGATTGGTCACCGTCAGCACCTCGTTGCCGATCTCCCGGTCCGGCTTGAAATCCACATAGGGATACTTGCGGCTGGAGGGGCGGAGCGTGTCTAACTCGATTTTCTCCAGCGCCCTCTTGCGGGAGGTAGCCTGCTTGGACTTGGAGGCATTGGCGCTGAAGCGCTGAATGAACTCCTGCAGTTCCTTGATCTTTTCTTCTTTTTTCTTGTTGGCCTCTTTCATCTGCTTGATCATGAGCTGGCTGGACTCGTACCAGAAATCGTAGTTTCCGGCGTAGATTTGCATTTTCCCGTAGTCGAGGTCCACCGTGTGGGTGCAGACCTTGTTGAGAAAATAGCGGTCGTGGGAGACAACGATGATCGTGTTCTCAAAATCAATCAAGAAGTCCTCCAGCCAGCGGATGGAATCTAAATCCAGGTGGTTGGTGGGCTCGTCTAACAGAAGAATGTCCGGGTTGCCAAATAAAGCTCTCGCGAGGAGAACCTTCACCTTGTCCGTGTCCGGCAGCTCCGACATGGTCTTGTAGTGGACGTCGGTCTCAATGCCCAGTCCGTTTAGCAGGGTGGCGGCGTCTACCTCCGCGTCCCAGCCGTTCATTGTGGCAAATTCGGCCTCCAGCTCGCTGGCCTTCATGCCGTCCTCCTCGGTGAAATCCTCCTTGGCGTAGATGGCGTCCTTTTCCTTCATAATGTCATGGAGTCTCTGGTTGCCGGCAATCACCGTGTCCAGCACCACGTCGTTGTCATACTTGAAGTGGTCCTGCTCCAGTATGGACAGGCGCTCCCCCGCTCCCAGTATGATCTCTCCCGTGGTGGGCTCCAGCTCTCCGGATAAAATCTTCAAGAATGTGGACTTTCCGGCTCCGTTGGCGCCGATGATACCGTAGCAGTTGCCCTCGGTAAATTTTATATTGACCTCCTCAAAGAGTGCCTTTTTTCCAAACCTCAAAGAAATGTTGCTTGCTTGAATCATGGTAAAATCCTTTCTTATTCTAATGTGCGGAAATTTGCTCATACTAAATTTGTTTATAATACTGCACTATGTAATATTTTACTAAAAATCCGTGATAATGCAAGGACTTTTCATATTTTTCGTAAATGTGACAGGATTTCTCTAGTGGTTTTACAAAATCTGTGGTAGAATTGCATAGAGAGGAGTTGAAGAAATGGGCATTTTGATAGAAAAAGATAAAGGAATTTTTCATTTGCAGACGAAACATACCAGCTATATTCTGGCGGTGATCCAGGGGAAGTACCTGGCTCACGTCTACTGGGGCAAGAGGATCCGGACGCCGGAGATTTCCCGGGCGCTGCTGCTGCAGTGGCGCTGCTTTGACGTGATGGAGCCGGGTCCGGAGAGATTCTCCCTGGATTTTATATGCCGGGAGTATCCCACGTCGGCCGGGGATTACCGGACGCCGGCCCTGGCGGTGGAGTACGGGGACGGCAGCCGGGAGTGCATTCTGGATTACGAGGGATACCGGGTGGTTCAGGGGAAGCTTCCTCTGCCGGGGCTTCCGTCGGTCTACGCGAAGAGCGGGGCGGAGGCGGAGACGCTGGAGATCGAGCTTATGGACCGGCTCAAGGGGCTGTCCGTGACGTTAGTCTACACGGTGTTTGAGGAGTACGACGCGATTACCCGGAGCGTGCGCATTGAAAATAAGGGAACGGATAGAGTCCGCGTAAACCGCGCGGCCAGTCTGTGCGTGGATTTTGAGTACAGCGATTTTGAGCTGCTGACATTGCCGGGAGCGTGGGGCAGAGAGCGGCATATAGAGCGGAGAAGGCTGTCCCACGGCCTTTCTCTCGCGGGCAGCGCGAGGGGGGCCAGCAGCCACCAGATGAATCCTTTCTTAGCCCTTCTGGCGCCGGGAACCGACGAGGAGCGGGGAGACGTCTACGGGGTCAATCTGGTCTACAGCGGCAATTTTACCGGGGGAGCCGAGGTGGATCAGATGCACAAGTGCCGCCT
>CANRJU010000144.1 GCA_947631075.1 uncultured Lachnospiraceae bacterium | reverse complement strand
TTCTGGCGCCCAGCCTTAGGCTGTTTCCCCCTTATGACGCCGGTTTTTTTTCGCGACAGGGGCGGGGGATGGTCGTCAGCCGGGGACTGGGGCTGCACCACATCAAGCTTCGGTTTTTTAACCGCCCGGAGCTGAGCGTGATTACGATAG
Source organism: uncultured Lachnospiraceae bacterium (assembly GCA_947631075.1). Taxonomy (GTDB): domain Bacteria; phylum Bacillota; class Clostridia; order Lachnospirales; family Lachnospiraceae; genus Eubacterium_F. The sequence goes on along the minus strand of CANRJU010000144.1, from coordinate 6,672 downwards.
TCGGGACTCGGCCGGAAAACAAGGGATAAAGCGGATAGCGGGGATTTTGTCTCGGCATCGCAAAAAACGGATAGCGAAGATTTTGCCTCGGCATCGCAAAAATAAAAAGAGAACAAAATATTTTTCATTCCAATATTTGAAAATAAAAAACAGGGAGGTTTCTACATGGGGATTCCCGTAAAACTGGAGGCATTTGAGGGACCGCTGGACCTTTTGCTCCATTTGATAGAAAAAAATAAAGTGGATATATATGATATTCCGATTGTGATGATTACGGAGCAGTATTTGGAATATGTGGCGCAGATGGACGCGAAGGACATGGACGTCATGAGCGAATTTCTCGTGATGGCCGCTACGCTGGTGCGGATCAAGTCCAAGATGCTTCTGCCGAAGGACGAGACGGTCGAGGAGGAGGAAGAAGATCCCAGACTGGTGGAGCGCCTTCTGGAGTACAAGATGTACAAGTACGCCTCTTTCGAGCTGAAGGACCGGCAGTACGACGCGGCCCGATCTTTTTTCAAGGAGCCGTCCCTGCCGGAAGAAGTGAAAAATTTCAAAGAGGACGTGAGTTTTGACGAGCTTCTCTCGGACGTCACGCTGTCCCGGCTGCAGGAAATTTTTGATTCGGTCATGCAGAAGCAGGTGGACAAGATCGACCCGATCCGGAGCAAGTTCGGCGAGATTGAAAAAGAGGATATCAACATCGAGGACCAGATGATTTTTGTGGAGGAGTACGCCATGCGGCACGGCACGTTCAGCTTCCGCCGCCTTCTCACGGAGAACGCCGGGAAGGGAAAGAGCTACATTATCGTCTCTTTTTTGAGCGTGCTGGAAATGATGAAGACCGGAAAGCTGAAAATACAGCAGGAGAACCTGTTCGACGATATTCTGATTACATATCAGAGCGCCCGGACGGCGGAGGCCTGAGCGCCGCGCGTCCGGCGGGGACAATGAAAATCAGATAAAGCCTACTGGCAGAAATGGGGAATAATCATGAACATAAAAAAACTGGAGGCCGTAGTGGAGGCCATCTTATTTACCATGGGGGAGTCCGTGGAGATTGAGCGGCTGGCGGCGGCCGTAGAACATGACGAGGATACCGTGCGGAAGATTATCCGCAACATGATGATCCGGTATGAGGAGGAGGACCGGGGCATCCAGCTGATCGAGCTGGACGGCTCCTTTCAGCTCTGCACCAAGCCGGAGATGTACGAATATCTCATTAAGGTAGCGCATATCCCGAAAAAACATGTGCTTACCGATGTGCTGCTTGAAACCCTCTCCATCGTGGCGTACAAGCAGCCCATCACCCGCCTGGAGATTGAGAAAATCCGCGGCGTATCCTGCGACCACGCCGTCAATAAACTGGTGGAGTACGGCCTGATCTGCGAGGCGGGGCGGTTGGACGCCCCCGGACGGCCGATTCTGTTTGCCACCACGGAGGAATTTCTGCGGTATTTCGGCATCGAGTCCCTGGACGATCTGCCCATTTTAAATCAGGAGACCATTGAGGACTTCAAGGAAGAAGCGGAGAGGGAAGTGATGGGAGAAGATGCTTAAAATTGCGATCTGCGACGACGACCAGGGGTGCTGCGGGCAGCTGGAGGAGATTCTGCGCGGCTACGCGAAAAAAGAGAAACTGGACATGCGGATACAGGTATTTTACTCCGCGGAGGATATGCTGGCGTCGCTGCAGGAAGGGAATTTATACGATGTGGTGTATCTGGATATCCGGCTCCCCCAGAAAAGCGGCGTGGAACTGGGACACGCGCTGCGCCAGATCCAGGACCGGGACGTCATGAGCCTCTTTTTTATTTCCGGCGAGACGGACCGGTGCATGGAATTGTTTGAACTGGAGCCGGTGAATTTTTACCACAAGCCCCTGGATGAGAAAATAATCCGCCGGGATATGGACAAGGTGGTCCGGCGGAGCGGAAGCGCCCGAAAAAGCCTGAACTATACAGAAAATGGAATTGTTCACGGAATCCCGTTAGGAGACGTTTTATACGCGGAGGCGCTGAGAAAAAGAGTCGTGATCCATTTGAGAAATACGTCGGAGACCGTGACCATCCGGAAAACGCTCCGGGAACTGGAACAGGAATACGGGGCGCTGGATTTCTGCCTCTGCCATCGCTCCTATCTCGTCAATGTGAGCCGGGTGGTCAAGGCGCGGGGCGGCTATTTTACAATGGAGAACGGGGATCGGATCCCGTTAGGAGACAAGTACCGGTACAGCGCCATAGAAAAGTGGCAGCGTTATCTTTTAGGGGAGAATTGAGTATGTTATTTACAGCGGTGGTATTGCTTACAGGAGTAGTTCAGGTATATGCGATATACCTTTTGATGTCGTGCTTTTTTCCGTCGGTGAAGGTTCCCGGCTGGGCTCATTTTTGCTCCTACGCTGCTTTGTACGGCGTTATGATGGCTGCGTATCTTCTGATCAATGTCCCCTTTGTCAACTTTATTTCGGGCCTTCTTGCCACCCTGGGCACAGCCGTGCTTGTCTACCGGGGAACTCTGCGGAAAAAAGCGTTTGCCAGCGTGCTCTGCTACGCGGTAATGCTTATGTCGGAGTGTGTGGTGGCGGTGATTTTTGGCGGTGTGAGCTATGAATTGTTCCAGACGGAGAAGTATGTAAATATATCTACCCTGGTCATTATTACGATCGTACAGCTGATCGTGGTCCTGCTGATACGAAATCTGAAGCATATCCGGGAGGGGGAGCAGATTCCGGTCGCTTACTGGATTACAATGACCGCCCTTCCCCTGTTTTCCATATACATTCACATTGTGCTCTGCATGCAGCCGACCATATCCGACGGCGCGCTGATCGTCTGCACGGCGGTCCTGTTCGCTATGAACCTGTTCGTCTTTTATCTCTATGACAGTCAGGTTCAGGCATTTCGCGTAAAAAAAGAGCAGGAAAATCTTATTCTGCAGAATCAGTACCAGTTAAAGCAGCTGGAAATGATGCGGGAGATGGGAGAGCAGATGCGGGAAATCCGCCACGATCTCAGGAAGCATTTTTCTATGATTGCCTATTACAATGAGCAGAGAGCGACCGGCGAGCTGGCGGATTATCTCAGGGATATGGAAACTCACGCGGAAACGCTGTATCAGTATGTGGATACCGGCAATTTCGCGTTGGACTGCATATTGAACTATAAGCTGCAGGAGGCGCATGAAAGGGAAATTGAGACGGAGATACAGATCGATATTCCGCGGGAACTGGAACTGTCCGCGTACGACATGAATATTATCCTGTCCAATCTTCTGGACAACAGCCTGGAAGCGCTGCGGACTTGTGAGCAGAACAAGCTGCATGTCACGGTGAGGTATCAGAAGCCGTTTCTCTGTATTCAGGTCAAAAATCCGTACCGGGGTCCGGTCATTATCCGGGATGGAAGCTACCGGACGACCAAGAAGGACGGCGGCCGCCATGGATATGGCCTGAAAAATGTAGCGCGCGTCGTAGAAAAATACGAGGGAAATATGACTGTATGTTCTGAAAATCAAATGTTCGAGGTCATTGTCACACTGACTGTCTGAACGTATAAAAATAAACACATCTTAAACTTTTCGTCTCAAAATTTGCCTGTCTGTCCCATTCTATTGACAACCCATTTTTAAAAATATATAGTTTAATTAAAACGTATTATTAAAATAATTATATCAATAATTGCTGCTAAATAACTTGTAATTATTGCTAAATAACCCGGGCGATGATACAAATCGGATACATGTATGTGATATAATATAGATAGCAGTTAGAACCACCAGTTGATTTTTAAGGAAATGGAGGAATGAAGATGAAGAAAAAAGGCATAGCGTTTCTGTGCATCCTCGCGCTGCTGTCCTGTTCCGGCTGTCAGATGGAGAAGGTGAAAGTGGATGTTTCCCAGAAGACGCAGAAGGCAGACGTTATAAAGGCAGGGGAGCGCGCGGAGATAGACTATGACCGGCTGTCGGAGGCACTGCTCCATATGGACATGGAGGAGTTTAAGGAGCAGGGCGGCACGCTCGAGGAGAAAAAAAGGGACACGGACGGGTGCACGGATGAGTTTTTCCGATTCGAGGATGAGGAGCAATACCTGGAATCGTGCCGCGTCCTGGGGGGACCCACGGATCAGTCCAATTTAGGGTCTTACTCTTACCAAAAGGACTATGCGGGGAGCGCCTATTGGAACGCGCTGACTGTCCATGATGGAAAAGACGACACGATCACTCCTAATCAGATGCGCTTTGATTATCCGGAGGAGGAGATTGCCGCCTGTTCTAAAGAAGAAGCGCTGGAGGCGTGCCGGGATCTGGCGGAGGCCCTGGGATACCGGGAGGATAATTCCGAGGTGGAGGTGTACGCCCTGACGGCGGACGCGCTGAACCGGAATTATGAGCAGCTGTTCCATAAGAGCGGCGGGGGACGCCCCTCAAAGCATTACTTTAAGATGGACCCGGAACTGGGGGTCCAATTGCCGGATATGGAAAATCAGAAAGAGTGGACGGAGGAGTACGAGGCCATGTATCTGGCGTACCGGCCTGTCATAAAGGACAGGGCGGTGGCGTGCGACCAGGAGCTGTATGTGATATATGCGCCTAAATACGGACGCATTGTCTATGCCTCGTGGTCGCTCCCTTACCTGGGAGGGGAAACGGTGGAACAGGAGCCCGCCATATCGGAGGAGGTCGCGGTGAAGACGGCCGGGATGGAATACGGGGTCAAGAGCGAGGATGAAATGGTGCTGGACGGCACCCGCCTGATCCTTGTCCAGACATACAGGGACACAATGAAGCCCGGGTCAGATGGCGTGCTGATCCCGGCCTGGCAGGTAGACCTGCATTTGCTCAATTCGGTGGAATATTCAGGCAGCAATGCTTACCGGACGGCGCTGGTGGATGCCCGCACCGGGAAGATCTGTCAGGTGACGGGGGAGTGAGGCGCATGGGGAGACGTTTTCTGAGACAGTTCCGGATGGACATGGCCCGGAGCGTGTTCACGGCCAGGTTTGCCGTGCTGGTACTGGCGCTGGCGCTTTTTCTGTGCCTCAGCGATGTCTGGCAGATGTATCTCAGCCTGACGGATTTTGCGGACGTGAGTTCTGTGGCCGACATCCTGTATCATGACACGACTATGGACAAATACAGGATATTCATGGTGATCTTCATGTCCTCGGTCTATGCCGGGAGCTTCTGTACCGACTACAAGAGCACTTACCTGAGGTGCATCCTGGCGAGGACGGACGCCGCCGCGTATGCCCGTTCCCGGTTCCTGGCGAATACGCTGACTAACGTGCTCGGCAGCGCCGCGGGCTACCTGCTGGTCACGCTGGTCCTGAGTCTGCGGGTGCCGCTGGTCACGGAGGATTTTGCCCGCAGCGTATATAACGGGGGGATAGCCCTGGCGCATCCCCTGTGCTACATACTGATCCTGGCGGCGGTGTTCGGGATGGTGGCGGCCGCCTGCTCGTCCGTGGGACTGATGTTTTCGGCATTCCGCCCCAACAGGTTCGTGAGCATCGCCCTGCCGGGAATGGTCTTTTTCCTGCTCATGTCCTACATGCCGATGAACAATGCCTTTGACATGCTCGGGGTGCTTTACCTGCTGCCCGTCCTGACTCATGGGAGCGAGGCCGGACTGCCGGATTACCTGTGGCATATTGCTTATCCGGCTGCTATTATCTTCGTCTGCGGATATGTGTTCCGGAAACAGATTGAGAGGAGGGTGAGGAATGGGAAAATTTAAAAGGAGCCTGCCCGTGGCGCTGGCTTATCTGAGGATGAATTTTGGAAGATGGCTTTGGGACATGCGCGTATGGCTGATCCTGGCGGCAGCGGCCCTGCTGGCGGTGGACTATCTGCGGGGATACGCCGCCTATGCCGTGGCGGAGGGAAAGGAGCTCACGTTCTGCCTGCTCCCGATGCTCCATCTGGATTCGGAAGCGCTGCTGGGGTCGCCCAAGGTGCTGTTCTACACGCTGTTCGTGCTGCTGATCTGCGACGCGCCGTTTCTGTATCCGTCCGTTCCGTACGCGGTGATGCGGAGCGGGCGCGGGAAGTGGTGCGCGGGGGAGTGCCTGTATGTCGTCCTGGCGGCCCTGTTCTTTATGGCCTTTCTGGCGGCGTGCTGCTTTTTTGTGGCGCTCCCGGCGGTCACGTTTGCCAATGACTGGGGAGCCGGGGTGATGGATTATGTGAATGGGAGCGAGGTCCGGTCGGTGATCGAGATGCAGAAGGATTATCCCGTGCTGATCGACATGCCCCAGATGGCCGTACAGTACCTGAACCCCATGGAGTGTCAGGCGTATACATTTTTTGCGGGATGGGCGACCATGTCAGTCCTGGGGCTGGTTGCCTATCTGCTGAATCTGGTGTCGCGGAGCCGTGTCTGGGGGATTCTGGTGGCAGAGCTCATCGTCCTGGTGGACCCGGCTGTGACTATGGGGCAGCTATACATAGGAAAGAAGGCGCTGCTGCTGTCGCCGCTGTGCTGGACCAGCATACAGGAGCTGGATTATCTGGATGCCGGCAGCGTGCTGTCGCTCCCCCTGGTCTGCGTCCTGTACGGCGTGCTCCTTGTGGCGCTTGTGGCGGCAATCGGGCTGGCCAGCAAAAAAATAGTGATCGAGGTGTCGTGTGATGAAACTGGAGATTAAGGAACTGACCAAGAAGTTTGGG
>CANRJU010000143.1 GCA_947631075.1 uncultured Lachnospiraceae bacterium | reverse complement strand
CGGCTTCACCGGGCTATCTCGCTGGACGCCTCGCCGGGCTGTCTCACTGGGCCGCCTCCTCCGGCTGCTCTTGCTCCTGCTCCTGTTCTTCCGGCTCCACCCGATTGACATATTCCGTCATAAACCACCGGAACATCTTGTTATTTTTGCTGTAAATCGACTTGAACTGCGAGTGGGGCAGCGGACAGTAGACCGAGCCCGTCTCAATGGTAATGCTGGTAATTCCCTTGTCATAGACCAGCCAGTCAGCAAAACCGCCCGCCGCGTTGGTGCTGCCTCCCTTCGGCATCAACTGATATTCGTTAAAGGAGTTCACCTTGGCGGCCAGCTGCTCCTGCTTCGTATATAAATCGCCATCCACGTTAAAATCCCAGTAAATCACATTTCCCATGGAGTGCACGTTCAGCACGGCGTCCGGCTCCACATCCTCGATAAACCTCACCAGCGCCCTCGACTCCCTCTCGCTCTCCGCCTTTTTTCCAGGGTATCCCATATAAGACGGCTTCTTTTTCCCGCGCTTTTTGGAAAATCCGGCCGCAAAATTGTCGTTTAAATCCACCCCTCTGGCATTGGCTTTCCACACTTTGGGCTTTCCGATTTTCTTGCACAATTTTTGCAGCTTTTTATTCCGGATCGCCTTAAATCCATACTGGGAAATGCTCACGCCGTCCGGATTATCCATGGGGATAATGTAGACGCAGGTTTTCTGGAAACGATTTCTAAAATCCGGGTAATCGCGCAAAATTTCCTCTGTCTGGCGCATCATCACCTGTGTATTTTTCCATTCTCTGGCATGTATGGCCGCGTCGATCACAAGTTTTTTCTTCGCGGAACTCTTTCCGATCCGGATCGCCCAGATCTGCCTCTTGTCATACGTCGTCCCAATGCTCATGAGGCGGGCGCGGCTGGGGTATTTCTCCTGAAGCTTATTCAGGTCGCGCACCATGTCCTCATAGTCGTAAACCGTGTCATTTTTGCTGACGACCCAGGGCTCCACGGTAACAATGACTTTAATCCGGACCAGGTTGCTGACGGAATCTTTTACCCGCGCCGTGATAGTCGTCGTCCCCTTTTTCACTCCCGTGATCACGCCCTTTTTGTTGACCACCGCCGTTTTTTCATTTCCGCTCTCAAATTTCAGTTTTTTCCTTCCGTAGTCAAAGGAAACCTGCTGCTTATACCTCTCGTACAGGGAAATTCGGACGCTTCCCTTGCTGTACATTTTCTTTTTAAAATAGATGTACACATACTGTTTTTCTCCCGTCTCGCGGGACGTGGCCTCTATAATCGTGTATGTTTTCTCTCCGCGGCCCCGCCGCCGGCACTTCACCTGCCCGGAAGAATTTACCGTCACTGCCTTTTGCCGCACCTGCTTTTTGGTGCCGCCGTACACCTTAAACGAAGATGGCTGGGACATGGCCAGCGTCACCGTATCCGTGGCGTAGCTGGTGATGTGGTAAATTTTTTTCCCTTTCACGCGTTTGTAGCGTATCCCCTTCTGTCCGCCCTTCTTATACTTCGCGCCCGGACTTGTGAGCACATAGCTCCGGGGCGTCGGGACAGGCGACGCCGTAGGGGATTCTGTCGGCGCCGCAGATGGCGATTCATCCGACGGGGTCGCTGTCGGCTGATCCGAATCAATCGCCGGAGGAGAGACGGTATCCGCCCACAGCGTTCCCGGCATAAGACCAATAAATAAAAGGGTAAAAGACAGGGTTATAATCAGCCATTTCTTTATTCGTTGTTTTCCCAAATTATCCCTCTTTTCTAAATCTCACATCATGAATGAAAGGAGCGTCTCTCAACAGAGGCACTCCTTTCATTATAATACTTTTTTCTTAAATTGCAATCTCTTACGCAAGTTTGCTCTTAGCAACTTCTACCAGAGCGGCAAAGCCGTCCGGATCGCTGATTGCCATCTCAGAGAGCATTTTGCGGTTTACATTTACCTCTGCTAACTTCAGGCCATACATGAACCGGCTGTAGGAGAGGCCATTGATGCGGGCTGCCGCATTGATCCGGGCGATCCACAACTGTCTGAACTGTCTTTTACGCTGCTTTCTGCCCGTGTAGGACTCCTCCAGCGCGCGCATAACAGACTGCTTTGCCACGCGGTACTGCTTGCTTCTGGCGCCTCTGTAGCCCTTTGCCAGCTTCAATACTCTTTTATGTTTTTTCTTTGCGTTTAATCCGCCTTTAATTCTAGCCATTTGTCATTTCCTCCTTGACTTATAATAGTTAGTCCTCTGCGCCATCAGATGTATGGCATGATCTTCTTCATCGTCTTTACGTTCGTGTCATCAACCAGGGTAGACTTTCTGAGATTTCTCTTTCTCTTGGTCGTCTTTTTGGTGAGGATGTGGCTCTTGTTGGCCTTGTATCTTTTCAAATTGCCTGTTCCTGTCACTTTAAAGCGCTTTGCAGCGGCTTTCTTGGTTTTCATTTTCTGATTTGCCATAGTCTCGTTCCTCCATTATTGTTTTGCGGCTGATAAAAACATCACCATAGTTCTTCCTTCCATCTTGGCAGGCCTGTCAATCACTGCAACATCCTTGAGCTGTTCAAAGAAAGAATCCAGAATCTCCCGGCCCACTTCCTTGTGCGCCATCTCCCGGCCTCTGAAACGAAGCGTGAGCTTGAGCTTGGCGCCCTTCTGCAAAAACTTCCTGGACTGGTTCACCTTGGTGTTCAGGTCGTTCTTGTCAATATTCGGCGACAAACGAATCTCCTTCGTCTCGACAATCCTCTGCTTCTTTTTTGCCTCTTTTGCTTTGCGAGCCAGCTCATAACGATACTTGCCGTAATCAATGATCTTACATACCGGAGGGTTCGCCGTCGGCGCGATCTTCACCAGATCCAGGTTAGAATCCTTCGCCTTGAAATATGCCTCCTTCGCAGACATAATCCCCAACTGCTCTCCGTCCGGTCCAATGAGGCGGACCTCCTTGTCACGAATCTGCTCGTTAATCATTAAATCGTTTATTGTTCTTACCTCCTACACATGATAGTCTGCCGCAGTAACCCTGCACAAAAAAATATGGATATCTGCTCTTATAAGCCAGCTATCCACATAAATACACCATTCATTCTTATTGTTGAAAAATGTTGACCAGTGCCGCGTGATAGCCCGTAAGGCTATGCGGTATGGTGAGAGTGGATAACTCTGCTTTTTAACACCTATGTCAGAATACCACAGCCCGCCCCTGTTGTCAAGGGTTATATTTGACGAAATTTTTCGGATATGCTAGAATCCATGTTAGGTTATTACTTTTTATGAGTTTTTGGGAAAAATGATTTCGCCGGGCTTATTTTTGTAAAATCATTTTGACGGAAATATTCCGGCAGGGATCCGGGGAGAAAGGAGACGGCCATGAATCAGACCGATAAAATAATCTATGCTCTGGGACTGGCAATTCTGGGCGGGCTGGCCGTCACGGGGCTTTTGCAGGTTACGGGCCTGTTCACGCTGACGGATATCGGGGTGCCGTGTACGTTCCGCACCGTCACCGGATTTTACTGCCCCGGCTGCGGCGGCACCCACGCGGTGTGCGCGCTGGCCGTCGGACACCTGTGGGAAAGCGTTCTGTATCATCCCTTCGTCCCGTATACAGCTGTCTGCTTTCTCGTTTTTATTGTCTGGAACACGGCCGCCACGGCGATTTCCCGCTGGAACCAGCGGCTTTCTTCCAAAAAAGGCGATGGAAAGGTCATTTTCTTTCACTTTCACATCGCCTATGTCTATGTGGGCCTCGCCATTTTATTTCTCCAGTGGATTATCAAAAACGCGGCCCTGCTGTAATGCCCGCATAATATTTGCAGTCTACTCCGCTTTTATGCTAACATTAAAAAAATGTTCTTAGGAAATGCCCGCATGATATTTGCGGACTGCCCTCCGCCGCATCAATAATGATATGTGCTATTATACATACTGGACATCCCGGAAATATCTACGTTAAAAAACTGCTGCAGCCACCGGCGCAACGACTCCTCATCGGTGGGATCTATATTTCGGTAGCTCTGGAACGCCTCCGGCGTAATATTATCCCAGTTGATCACGGAAATCAGCGACGCAATCATCATCAGCGACAGAATCACTCCCAGCGCGGAAAGTCCCAGTCCGATTCCGCCCATCACCCGGGCGCTCCCCTCGCCGCCGATCACGCTGATCAGGCCGAAGATAAATCCGATGACCGCCGGAACCAGGGATAATCCGTAAAACCAGCAACAGAGAATCGAAATTCCTCCCAACACCAGCGAGGCGATAGCCAGCCCTTGATGCTTGTTATGCTTCTTTGGCGGGATGGCCGAATACTGGGGCTGATACCCCTGCGGTTGGTACTGCTGAGACTGATACCCCTGGGACTGGTAATCCTGCGGCGGAGTCTGTTGCGTCTGATTCTGCGCGCCAGACCACTCCTCTTTCAGCGGGGCGTCAAAACGTCCCATCTCGCGCTCCACAGGCTCCTGTCCTGCCAATGATTGTTCGTCATTTTTAATTTCATTTTCCATCTCGTCCACCCCCGATCAAAACATAGAACGAATCATCATCACCGTGGACGACGGCGCTGTCTGCGGATCCATTCTGGTAGAGAAAAATATTGCGATTACCGCCGCGGAGATGGCTAACGCCACTCCTACCGCCCCCACGACGATTCCCGCGATGGCGGCGTCCTTCTGTCTCGGATTATCGTCCCGGTAGCCAAGGATTCCCAATACGACCGCGGCGATTCCCACGATCAGTCCCGCGTACCAGACGCAGCAGCACAGCACGGATAAAATTCCCAGAATCAGCGCTACAATCGCCTTGACATTTGTTTTATATTCTGTCATTTCTTGTCCTCCTCTGTTACCTCCACCTTGCGGATTTCCTTCGTGCGGATTTCCCGGCAAATCTCATCGATAAACGCATCCAGCGCCTTCTGTCCCTCGTCGCCCTTGAACCGGCTGCGGACGGACACGACGCCCTCTTCTGCCTCCTTCTGGCCTACCACCAGCATATAAGGAATCTTTTTCAGGCGCGCCTCGCGAATCTTATAGCCGATTTTCTCCGATCGCACGTCCACGCTGCACCGAATATCATTTTTATTTAATTCGTCCTCCACTTTTTTCGCGTAATCCAGATATTTTTCGGAAATCGGAAGAACGCGCACCTGCTCCGGGCACAGCCAGGTCGGAAATGCCCCCGCGTATTTTTCAATGAGCCATGCCAGCGTCCTCTCGTAGCAGCCCATCGAGGTTCTGTGGATAATATACGGGCGAACCTTGTCGCCGTTTTCATCAATATAATACATGTCAAACTGTTCCGCCAGCAGCGCGTCCCACTGAATCGTGATCATGGTGTCCTCTTTGCCGTACACGTTTTTGGCGTTGATATCCACCTTGGGGCCATAAAAAGCGGCTTCGCCCACATCCTCGGTAAACGGAATGTCAAGCTCCTGCAGAACCCGCCGGATGGACGCCTCCGTCTCCTCCCAGACCTCCGGCTCGCCCTCGTATTTATCCCGGTTCTCCGGATCCCACTTGGACAAGTGATAGGTAACGTCCTCCTCCAGTCCCAGCGTCTGGAGACAATACTGCGCCAGAGCGATACAGTCCTTAAACTCGCTCACCATCTGGTCCGGGCGCACAATCAAATGCCCCTCGGAAATCGTGAACTGGCGCACTCTGGTCAGGCCGTGCATCTCGCCGGAATCCTCGTTGCGGAACAAGGTCGACGTCTCGCCGTAACGGCACGGCAGGTCGCGGTAGGATTTCTGGCTCGCCTTATAAACATAATACTGGAAGGGACATGTCATCGGGCGCAGGGCGTAAACCTCCTTGTCCTTCTCCTCGTCTCCCAGCACGAACATGCCTTCCTTGTAGTGATCCCAGTGTCCGGAAATCTTGTACAGATCCGACTTCGCCATCAGCGGCGTCTTGGTCCTCATATAGCCGCGCTTATCCTCCTCGTCCTCAATCCAGCGTTGCAGCGTCTGGATAATCTTGACGCCGTTCGGCATCAAAAGCGGGAGTCCCTGTCCGATCACATCAACAGTCGTGAAAATCTCCAGCTCGCGTCCCAGCTTGTTGTGGTCGCGTTTCTTGATGTCCTCCAAATGCTCCAGATAGGCGTCCAGATCCGCTTTTTTCGTGTAGGCGGTTCCGTAAATTCGCGTCAGCATTTTATTTTTCTCACTGCCTCTCCAGTAGGCGCCGGAGGAGGAAATCAGCTTCACCGCCTTCAGCGGCTTTGTGCTCATAAGGTGAGGCCCGGCGCACAGGTCGATAAACTCTCCCTGCTGATAGAAGGAAATCTCCGCGTCCTCCGGCAGATCCTCAATCAGCTCCACCTTGTAGGGCTCCTCCCTCTTTTTCATCAGCTCGATGGCCTCCTGTCTCGGAAGGGTAAAACGCGTCAGCTCCGCCCCCTCCTTGATGACCTTCTTGATTTCCTTTTCAATATTGTCCAGAGCCTCCCTGTCGAGCGGCTCCATGTCGAAGTCATAGTAAAATCCCTCGTCGATCGACGGGCCGATAGCGCATTTCGCCTCCGGGTACAGGCGCTTAATCGCCTGAGCCATAATATGTGATGTTGTGTGACGGAACGCGCCCGCGCCCGCAGGGCTGTCAAAGGTCAGAATATTCAGGTCGCAGTCCTGGTCGATCACGGTACGCAGATCAACCGTCTCTCCGTCCAGCTCTCCGGCGGTCGCCGCGCGCGCCAGCCCCTCGCTGATATCCGCCGCGATATCCAGCACGGACATGGCCTTGTCATACTCTTTTGTTGAACCGTCTTTTAATGTGATGATCATACTGTGTTCTCCTTTTCCTGTATTTTTTTGCGTTTTCTTTT
>CANRJU010000142.1 GCA_947631075.1 uncultured Lachnospiraceae bacterium | reverse complement strand
GATTTTTATCACGGCCGTGGGAGATACGGAGACTAAGGTGAGGGGGCTGCGGGCCGGCGCGGACGACTATCTGGTGAAGCCCTTTGAGGTGATGGAGCTGATCGCGCGGGTGGAGAGCGTGCTGAGGCGCCGGGAAAAGATCTCGCCCACGATGGACGTCCTGGATCTGCACATAGACATCATTTCCCGGACGGTGACCAAAAACGGGGTGCCGCTGAAGCTGACATTCAAGGAATTTGAGCTGCTGACAATATTCGCGAGACATCCCAATATGGCGCTGAAGCGGGAGATGATCTATGAAAACGTGTGGGGAACGCGGTATACGGGGGACAGCCGCACCGTGGATCTGCATGTGCAGAGGCTCCGGAAAAAAACGGGTCTGGGCGATCATCTGGAGTCCATATACAAGGTCGGATACCGCCTTGTGGTGTAGGAAGGAAGGGAGAGCAGGGTGAAGCTGTTTTGGAAACAATTTATCATGATCATGTGCTTTTCCATAGCGCCGTTAGCGGTCGTGGGAAACGCCATGATCCGCATGTCGTTCCAGGCTTCGTTAGACCGTGCGACGGAGATCGGCCTACAGGATATGGAGGGCGTCTACCGCAGCCTGATGTCGTCGCTGCAGAATATGCCGGAGAATTATCTGACGATGGATATCGTGGTGGCGGGGTTCGGCAAGTCGCTGCAGAAGGGGACGGACGCCCGCCAGGATGGAATCATCATTTACAACAGCAGATCGAAGTGGATTGTTTTTAAGGGCAGCGACTATGTCGATCTGTCACTGAGTCGCAAAATGTCGGAAAACTACGGGAAATCCAGCATGTGGCAGGTCGCTGAGAGGAATGGGCGGTACTATCTGGAGGCTATTTGGTCGGTCCGAAGCGGCAGCGATTGGTATTTTCTGGAATTGCACCGCAACCTGGACCATGTCTATCAGGACAGGACCTATATGACGTATGTCTACATGGTGGTCATCGTCCTGGTTTTCGTCCTGCTTTTCACGGCGACTCTGATTATGTCCGGCCGTTTTACAAAGCCGATCCGGGTGCTGTCGCAGGCGTCGCGGGAATTTGCGGAGGGAAATTATAAAAAGAGAGTCCGGGTCCGGGGCAAAGACGAGGTGGCTCTCCTGGGGAATGATTTTAACCGGATGGCGGATCAGATTGAGAGCGGAATCGGCTTGCTGGAGGAGGACAGCAGGAGAAAAGAGGATTTTATCGCCGCCTTTTCCCATGAGATGAAGACGCCGCTGACGTCGATTATCGGGTACGCGGATATGCTGCGGACGATGAAGATGCCCCCGGATCAGCAGTTCTTGAGCGTGGATTACATCTTCCGGCAGGGAAAGCGCCTGGAGAGGCTGTCGCGGAAAATGATGGAGCTGATCTACATGAACCGGAAGAATCTGAAGCTGACCGAGGTGTCCGTGGAGCATCTGGCGGAGAAGCTGGAAAATATGATTATGCCCTATATGAAGGAAAAAGGGCTTGTGTGGAAACGCCACACGGAGCCGGGCACGATCCGGGGAGACATGGATCTTTTGCTGTCCCTGTTTTCCAATCTGGTGGATAACGCGCGAAAGGCCTGCCAGAGCGGCGGATGCGTCGCCCTGGAGGGGAAATCCCTGCCGGACGGATATTATCTGGAAGTGAGGGACGACGGAAAGGGAATTCCGGAAGAAGAAATCCATAAAATCACGGAGATGTTCTACATGGTGGACAAGTCCCGGAGCAGAGAGGAAGGCGGTTCGGGAATCGGAATGGCGCTGTGTGAGAAAATCATTCTCCTGCACGGCGCGAGATGGGAAATTTCCAGCAAGCTGGGCGAGGGAACCACGGTGGGCGTCTGGTTTCCGGCCGGGGAACAGAGAGGTGAGAACGTATGAGAGACGTGAAAAAGAGGCGAGAAGCGTCAGTCCGGGTCCTGGTGATCCTGTTTATCCTGCTTCTGATGGCCGCGGCGCTGCTGTCGCCGGTGTGCCACAACTATTTATATGACAAAAAGACGCTGGGAAAGGTGAGAATCGGAGAGGAAAACCTGAATATTTATTTAGCGCCCTATCATTTTTTCAGTGATAAGATTGCCGCTCTGGCTGTGGCGTCCCACGAAAGGAGGCTGCAGGCATACAAATTGCAGTTAAACGAGGATGTCACGTTTTCAAGCCCTACAGAAGAAAGGCCGTTAAAAAAGGCGACGAGGGAGGAAGTGGCTCGGATTGTCAATTCTGAGCTGGAAGAACTGAGCGAAGTGGTGTGGAAATTTTCGGATTATGACGCCGCTGTGAAGGGCAGTGAGTTAAAATCGCTGAACCGCTACACGATTACCGGCACGCCCACCGACGATGATCTTTCCTTCAACGGAATTGACGTGTACAAGGCGAAGTTCAGCAATAAAAAGTATTCGCTGACGGTTTATTACGATCCGGAGTTCCGCAAGATATATTATCTGGAGCGGGGTGATAAGACGCGGAAGAACAGCGGGTATATTAGTGATACCCGGAAGCTGGAAAAGGCGGCCCAAAAGAATTTTTCCAGCTGGTGGTACGGTATAAGAGAATACTATGGACTGACGGAAGTCCAGCTGCAGAGCCGGATTTTTCTGGACTCCATTCTGGAGCCGTCGGTGAAACTGACCGGATATCTGGAATATGACGGCAAATACCGCCTGCCTGTCTGTCATGGCTGGAAAAAGCAGAATAAGCAGTTTGTGTATTATATGGGAGTACCGCTGGAGAAAATCGTGCGGTTCTGAGCGCCAGGCTCTCTCACAGGATGAGGATGCTGGCGCAGGATAAGTCGTTGGCCAGGTCGTAGATCCTGCCGCTCTCCAGTCCCACGACGGTGGGGCGCAGGACGGAATTGGCCTTGTTTTCTACTACACGGGCCTTTTCGCCGTTGCTCAGCTCTACGGTGGAGTCCACCGGATAGAGGATGACCGTCGCCAGAAAGCTCCGCATGGCCGTGATGTCTAACTCCTCCGTCATCGACATGATCATCTCGACCGCCGTGCGCTGGGAGAAAGACTTCTTGTAGGGGCGCTCGGTGACCAGGGCGTCGTACACGTCGCACACGGACAGAATCTTGGCGTAGGGCACGATCTTCTCCGCGGTGCAGCCCATAGGATAGCCTCTGCCGTTCATCTTCTCGTGGTGCTGCAGGACAGCCATGGAGATGTGATTTGAAAATTCCCGCTTTTCTTTTAAAATGGAATATCCTAACTCCGAGTGCTTTTTCATAATGGCAAATTCCTCGTCGTTGAGCTTGGCGGGCTTGTTCAGGATCTCGTTGGGGATCTTGGACTTGCCCATGTCGTGTAAAAGGCCCGCGATGCCGATGTTGTACACGTCGCTCTTGGACATGCCCTGCTTCTTGGCAATGATCATGGACATGGTGGCCACGTCCACGCTGTGTTTGAAGGTGTACTCATCGCTGGTCTTGAGCGCGCTGATGTCCACGGCCAGGGAGTCGTTGAGGTCGATGGCCTTCATCAGGTCGCCTGTGATGTGGGCGGATGTATCAGCAAATTCGGGGGAATCGGAATTGCTGTAGAGGTACTGGATGCCCTCGGACACTCTCTTTTTGACGCTCTCTGAAAGCTTCACCTTGACCGGGTCCTCCACCCGGGTAGTCTCGATGGCGTGGCGGACGGCGGGAGTCAGCGGAATATCGTCTGTCTCCGGTATCGGGTCCTCCTCTCCCTCGCTGATATAGACGCCGTGGATTCCCCTCTTGCGGATGCCGTCAATCACATAGTCATCCAGCAGAGTTCCCTTGGCAACCAGCGTGCGGTCCAGCCGGTCTTTGATCGACTGGTCGATTCTCATGCCCGCCCTCAAGGCGTTTGTTCGTACAAAATATCGTTTGATCACTGGTAATCCCCCCAAAAAATGGTCCGTATAAAAAGGCAAACACATTTATTATACAACATGAGACTGTGTTTACGCAACTAAATTTTTTCATAAGTAAGTATTATTCCTATAAAAATAAGTATTATCCCTATAAAAAAACAATGAAATAACATTTTTTTACTTTACTTTTGGAATTTGCGGATTATAATAAAAATGTATGTCAAAAAGTGGATTTTTCCAGTAAGCATTGATTTTATCAATGCTCATATCACAAATAGTAAGGAGACGGTCTTATGAAAAATGGAATCGAAATCAGATGGCATGGCCGGGGCGGCCAGGGAGCCAAGACGGCGGCGCTTCTGCTGGCCGACGTGGCGTTTAAGACGGGGAAGAACGTACAGGGCTTTCCGGAGTATGGCCCGGAGCGCATGGGCGCGCCCATTACGGCGTACAACCGGATCAGCAGCGACGTCATCCGGGTTCACTCCAACATTTATCACCCGGATTATGTGGTCGTGGTTGACGAGACGCTGCTTCACTCCGTGGATGTGACGGCGGGACTGAAGAAGGACGGAGCCATCATTGTCAATACGGCGAAGTCCGCCGAGGAGATCAAGGGGCAGCTGAACGGCTACCAGGGCGGAATCTACACCGTAGACGCAAGGAAGATTTCCGTTGAGACGCTCGGAAAGAACTTCCCCAATTCCCCGATGCTCGCCGCTATCGTGGCAGTCAGCCGGGTGATGGACAGGGAGACGTTCATTCACGAGATGAAGGCATCCTACGCGCATAAATTCGCGAAAAAGCCGGAGGTAATCGAGGGCAACATGAAAGCGCTTGAGAGAGCCTACGACACGGTGGCCGAGGCGATGAAAGAGGACGCCGCGCGCCGCAAGTCCGCGTAGAATTTTATAGAGAGGAACGACCAGACGATATGAGAACAGATGTGTCAAAAATAAATGAAAAGACCCCTCATCAGGATCTGACCGAGGGGCTTATGATTTTTGCTGGCGGAAGCTCAGCCCTTTTCAACACGGGCGAGTGGCGCACCAACACGCCGGTGCTGGCAGCCGACAAGTGCAGGCAGTGCCTTCTGTGCGCGCCGGTCTGCCCGGACAGCAGTATTCCGGTAAAGGACGGGAAAAGGCTGGATTTTGATTACGACCACTGCAAGGGATGCGGCATCTGCGCAAGCGTGTGCCCCTTTGGAGCGATTGAGATGAAGGAGGGAATGTAATGGCGATCAAGGAACGTATGTCGGGAAATGAGGCGGTGTCGTATGCCATCCGCCAGGTCAATCCGGACGTGATGCCGGCATTTCCCATCACGCCTTCTACGGAGATTCCCCAGATGGTGTCCACCTACATAGCCAACGGGGAGATGGATACGGAGTTTATCCCGGTGGAGAGCGAGCACTCCTCGATGAGCGCCGCCATCGGAGCCGAGGCGGCGGGCGCCAGAAGCCTCACCGCCACGTCCTCTGCGGGACTGGCGCTGATGTGGGAGGAGCTTCTCCTGGCGGCGTCCAACCGGCTTCCGCTTGTGATGGCGCTTGTGAACCGGACGCTGTCCGGCCCCATCAATATCAACTGCGACCACTCGGACGGAATGGGCGCCAGAGATACCGGATGGATTCAGATTTACGCGGAGAACAACCAGGAGGCCTATGACAATTTTATCCAGGCGTACCCGATTGCCGAGGATAAGCGGGTGCATCTCCCGGTCATGATCTGCCAGGACGGCTTTATCACGAGCCACGCCGTGGAGAATATTGTGCTTCTGGAGGATGAGCTCGTAAAGGAGTTTGTGGGCGAGTACGAGCCGGAGGAGTATCTGCTCAATCCGGGAAAGCCCATTGCCGTGGGTCCCTATTCGGTGACGAATTACGCCATGGAGGGAAAGAAGAATCAGGCAATCGCCATGGAAAATTCCAAGGCGGTCATTCTGGAGGTAGCGGAGAGATACAGGGAGCTGACAGGCAGGGGATTTGACCTGTTTGAGGAGTACCGCACGGAGGATGCGGACTATATTATGCTGATTATGGGATCGGCAGCCGGCACGGCCAAGCAGGCGGTAGACGAGCTGCGCGAACAGGGCGTGAAGGCGGGCGTGCTGAAACTGCGCGTGTTCCGTCCCTTCCCGGCGGACGAGATCGCGGGGGCGCTGAAGAACTGCAAGGCAGTTGCCATCATGGACCGCTGTGAGAGCTACAATGGCAACGGAGGGCCTTTGGGCAGTGAGGTTCCGGCGGCGCTGTTTAAGAATAAAGTTATGATCGAGGCAGTCAATTATATTTACGGCCTGGCGGGACGGGATTTTACCATCAGCGACGCCACGGGCATTTTCGATGAGCTGCGGAATTTAGTCGAGAACGGGAAGCCGGTGGAGCAGTACCAGTATATCAGATTGAGAAAGTGAACGGAGGATTCAGATCAATGAGCGATTACAGTTTAAAGACAATGATGGAAAAGCCGGAGAGGCTGGCGCCGGGCCACAGAATGTGCGCCGGGTGCGGCGCCACGATTGCCGTCCGGGCTGTCCTCCGCGCGCTTCATGAGGAGGATCACGCGGTGATCGGCAACGCCACCGGATGTCTGGAGGTTTCCTCGTTTATGTACCCTTACACGGCATGGGAGGACAGCTATATACACAATGCGTTTGAGAACGCGGGCGCGACGCTTAGCGGCGTGGAGACGGCATACCGCGTCCTGAAAAAGCGCGGAAAGCTGCCGGAGGATGAGACGTTTAAGTTCATCACCTTCGGCGGGGACGGCGGCACCTACGATATCGGCTTTCAGTCCCTCTCCGGTGCTATGGAGCGGGGGCACGACCTGGTGTATGTGTGCTACGACAACGGCGCCTACATGAACACCGGCATCCAGCGCTCGTCCGCTACGCCGATGTACGCGGACACGACCACCACACCGGTGGGGAAAAATTCCGCGGGCAAAATGCAGAACCGGAAAGACCTGGCGAGCATCATCGCGGACCACGACGTGCCCTATGTGGCGCAGACCACATTTACGACGGATTTCAAGGATATCCACAGAAAGGCGGAGAAGGCCATCTACACGGAGGGCGCCGCATTTCTCAACGTCATGACT
>CANRJU010000141.1 GCA_947631075.1 uncultured Lachnospiraceae bacterium | reverse complement strand
GTCCTCTAGGGGGAGCATGGTGGTCTCCATGCCCTCCTCGTAGTGCTCTCTGGCAATGAGCGCCGCGCCGAAGGCTCCCATGATCCCGGCGATGTCCGGGCGCACGGCCTCGCAGCCGGAGACGCGCTCAAAGCTCCGGAGAACGGCGTCGTTGTAGAAGGTTCCGCCCTGGACGACCACATGGGCGCCCAGATCCTTCGGATCGGTCAGCTTGATTACTTTCAGCAGGGCATTTTTGATGACGGAAATCGCCAGTCCCGCGGAGATGTCCGCCACGGTGGCGCCCTCCTTCTGCGCCTGCTTGACCTTGGAGTTCATAAAAACGGTGCAGCGTGATCCCAGATCGATGGGATTTTCCGCAAAGAGCGCCAGCTTCGCGAAATCCTTTACATCGTAGTTTAAGGACCTCGCGAATGTCTCAATAAAGGAGCCGCAGCCAGAGGAGCATGCCTCGTTGAGCTGGACGCTGTCCACCGAGTCATTTTTTATCTTAATGCACTTCATGTCCTGTCCGCCGATGTCTAAGATGCAGTCTACCTCCGGCTCAAAAAAGGAGGCCGCGTAGTAGTGGGAGACCGTCTCCACCTCGCCCTCGTCCAACATCAGGGCGGACTGAATCAGCGCCTCGCCGTATCCGGTGGAGCAGGAGCGCACGATGGTGGCGCTCTCCGGCAGGAGCTGGTAGATTTCCTTGATGGCCTTGATCGTCGTTTTCAACGGACTTCCATTGTTGTTGTCGTAAAAGGAGTACAGAAGCGAGCCGTCCTCGCCCACGAGAGCCGCCTTGGTCGTCGTGGAACCGGCGTCGATGCCCAAAAAGACGTTGCCCTCGTAGGTGGCGAGGTCGCCTTTTTTGACGCTGTGACGGCTGTGGTGCTCCAGAAAATCGTTGTATTCCTTTTCATCCTTAAAAAGAGGCTCCATTCTGGTGACCTCAAATTCCAGATGAATCTCCGAGGACAGCTTTTCGAGAAGGCGTCCGAGGGTGGTGCTTTTTCCGCTATTGGCATTGCTGTCCGCGTTCATGGCTGCCCCGCTGGCGGCGAACAGATGGGAATTCTCCGGCGCGATGATGGCGTCGCCCTTTAAGTTCAGCGTGCGGATAAAAGCCTCCTTCAGTTCCGTGAGAAAGTGGAGGGGGCCTCCCAAAAATGCCACGTTGCCGCGGATGGGCTTGCCGCAGGCGAGGCCGCTGATGGTCTGGTTGACGACCGCCTGGAAAATAGAGGCGGCGAGGTCCTCCTTGGCAGCGCCCTCGTTGATCAGGGGCTGTATGTCGGATTTGGCAAATACGCCGCAGCGCGCCGCGATGGGATAGAGCGCCTGATAGCCCTTGGCGTACTCGTTCAGCCCGGCGGCGTCGGTCTTTAGCAGGGTGGCCATCTGGTCGATAAAGGAGCCGGTCCCCCCGGCGCATATGCCGTTCATGCGCTGCTCGATGCCGTCGGTGAAATAGATGATTTTGGCGTCCTCGCCGCCCAGCTCGATGGCTACGTCCGTGCGCGGGGCGTACTTTTTTAAGGAGGCAGCCACGCTGACTACTTCCTGTACAAAGGGTATATCTAAATGCTTGGAAATGGTGAGTCCGCCGGAACCCGTGATCATCGGGGCGATGGGCAGGTCTCCCAGCTCGTCGTATGCTTTCCTTATAATATCCTGTAATGTCTCCTGAATGTTGGCAAAATGTCTTTCGTAAGCAGAAAAAATAATCTGGTCCGCCTCGTCAAGTATGGCTATTTTTACTGTCGTGGAACCAATATCAATACCTACCCGATTCATTTTTACCTCCTTTGTCTGCTTGTGTCTGCTCATTTTTTTACGAAAAATGGCTGCTTTTCTATGAAAAATGGCGATTTTTCATTGTTTTACGGGTCTCCAGGCCATGCTTTTCCATGCGAGCATGAAACGCGCGGCTTTGAGACCCTGATATCATATTATACGACAAAATAATTTCTTTTGCAACTAGAGACACTTTTTTCCGAAACAGGAATAGGATGGTAGAAAAAAGGAAAGACATGAAATATGAATCAGAGATTTTGCAATGGAATGGTACATGTGATAAAGGAAGGGGAAACCCTGTATCACCTGAGCAGGCAGTATCGGGTGCCGTTGGCGCTCATCCTGCGGGCGAACCCCTATGTGGACGTCTATAATCTGCAGGTGGGGCAGGAAATCTGTATTCCGGTGGCGAGGCCGTTCCCGGGAATACGCCCGCCTTTCGGAATGCCAGGAAGGCCATCAAAGCCCGGAATGCCACCAAGGCCCGGAGAACACGGAATGCCTGGCGGACCAGGAATGGGGAAACCAGACATGGAGAAACCGGGAAAGCCAGAGAAACCAGGAAAGCCGGGAATGCCTGGCGGACTAGGCATGGGCAAACCGGGGATGTCAGGTAAACCGGGAATGCCTGGTGGACCGGGCATGGGGAAACCCGGAATGTCGGAGGCACCGGAGACGCCGATTCAGCCCCGTAACGAGAATGCGGAAAAACCTTTCTTTTATGAGGACTGTGACGACGAGCCGGTCCCTATGGAGGAGATGCCGCTGGCGGAAGGACCGGACTGCGACGAGACGGCGGACGCCTCTGCCGAGATCCCCATGGAAATGGCTGTGGACATCCCTGTGGAGGTCACCTGCGTGGCGGACGGCAGTAAGACCCTCGGGGAGCTTTTAGCGGAGCAGGGGGTTACCATGGAGGAGTTCCTGGAAAAGAACGATCCCGCGCAGCTTATTCCAGCGGCTCATGTGGAGTTTTGCGTGTCAAAGAAAATTTGACAAAGACAAGGGGAAGAATTATAATATAATAGACTATGCAAGTGCGGCGGCGCCTGGTTGCAGGTGCCGCCGTGTACCTTATGAAGATTCTGCGAAAAAAGTGTAGAAAAGAGGGGCAGAGCATGATTTCTATTTATAAGACGGTGGAAGAAGAACTGACCACAGTAGACAAAGTAGAAGAAGGGTGCTGGATTTCCGTGACGAGGCCCACCGGCGAGGAGCTGGGGCGGCTGCAGGAGGAGACGGGGATCGATATCGACGATCTGCGGGCGCCTCTGGATGATGAGGAGCGCTCCCGTATCGAGATGGAGGACAACTATAACATGATTCTGGTGGACATCCCTTCCCTGGATGAGAAGGATCGCTATGTGACGATTCCTCTGGGCATTTACATGACCAAGAAGATTATCGTCACCATATGCTTAGAGGAGTCCCCGGTCATCAAGGCTTTTGAGAACAAGCGCGTGCGGGAGTTCTACACGTTTAAGAAAACCCGGTTCGTGTTCCAGATTCTGTACCGGAACGCCACGTCGTATCTGCGGTACCTGCGCATTATCGACCGGAAGAGCGAGAAGATTGAGGAGAAGCTCCATGTGTCCCAGAAGAACAGCGAGCTCATCGAGCTTCTGGAGCTGGAAAAGAGCCTGGTGTATTTCACCACGTCCCTCCGCTCCAACGAGGTAGTGCTCGAGAAGCTGCTGCGCAGCGAGAAGATCAAGAAGTACCCGGAGGACGAGGATCTTCTGGAGGACGTCATCATAGAGAACAAGCAGGCCATCGAGATGGCCAATATATACAGCGGCATTTTGAGCGGGACCATGGACGCGTTTGCCTCCGTTATTTCCAACAATTTAAATATTGTCATGAAATTTCTGGCCACAGTGACCATCGTGCTGTCGGTGCCGACCATGATTGCCAGCTTTTTTGGCATGAATTTTGACAATATACCGCTGGGGCACGCGCCGTACGGATTTTTTACCATTATCGTGCTGACGTGCGTGGTATCCGGCCTGGTGGCCCTGTTCTTCCAGAGGAAGAATATGTTCTGACAGAGCCCGGGATGGGGAAAGAAATGATGGAAGTATGAATGGGGAAGCGCGCTTGCCTGCCTTAAGTCCGGGATGGGGAAAGGAATGGTGGAAGTATGAATCTGATTGACAAATGGGAAAAGAAGTTCGGCTGGTTTGCCGTGCCGAACCTGATGCGCTATGTGGTTATTATAAATGTAGTGGGAGCCATGATTTACCTGATCAGCCCCGGCTTTTATTTCCAGTATCTGAGCCTGGATTTCTACCGGATTTTTCACGGAGAGGTCTGGCGGCTGTTCACGTTTGTGGTCAGCCCGTACACCTATATGAGCGGCGGAGGGAGCGCGGTCACCAGTATATTCTGGTTCGCTCTCTGGGCCTTCGTGTATTACAGCATCGGTAGCAACTTAGAGCGGATCTGGGGATCCTTCCGCTTCACCCTGTTCTACATCGGCGGGGCGGTGTTCGTGATCGTCATCACGCTTTTGTGGTACCTGTTCAATCTCATTCTGGCGCCGGGATACGGGGCCGAGATCGGTTTTATGTGCGGGATGCGGGCCTCGTTAGACTACCTGAACCAGTCGCTGTTCCTGGCTTTTGCCATGGTGTTTCCGGACGCGCAGTTTCTGGTGTTTTTCGTGATTCCGGTGCGGGCGAAATGGCTGTGCCTGGTGTATATCATCCTCGACGGCTTCATTGTCATCCAGAGCCTCATGGGCGGGGACTTCTTTACGGTGGCGCTGGTGCTGGGGTCGCTGCTGAATATCGTGATATTTTTCCTCTTTTCGAAGGGGCGTCCGGGCGTCAAGGGGATGTACCGGCAGAAGAAGCGCAGCGTGGAATACAAGAAAAAGGTACAGCGCGCCACGACGGACGGACCGATGCACCGGTGCGCGATCTGCGGGCGCACGGAAAAGGACGCGCCCCATCTGGATTTCCGGTACTGCTCCAAGTGCGAGGGGAGCTACGAGTACTGTTCGGATCACCTGTTTACGCATGAGCACGTCCGCAAGTGAACGTACTCACAAGCGAGTATATTCACTTGTGAGTATGAAAGCAAGAAATCGCGTGTATATGTGATTGCGGTCACGCTGCTTAGGAGTGTGCCGTTCAATACATTCAGGGAAAAAGTTTGAGAAAGGGATTACAGACAAATGGGTGTTACATTAATGAAGCTGAAGGATGTACAGTTGAGCGATATATCCCGCGTGATGAAGGACTGCCAGGGCATCTTTTTTATCCTGTTGGTCATCGCGCTGTTTGTCATATTGTACATGATCCGCCTCCGCCATGAGGTGGAGGGATACCGGGTCTATACGAAGGACAAAAAGAGAGAGTGGACCAATCTGGTTCTGCTGCTCCTCGGCGCCCTTCTGATCAAGCTGATTTTCGCGGCCCACTACGACGGCCACGGCACGGACATGAACTGCTTCCGGGCGTGGTCGGAGATGATCTATGAAAATGGCATCACGAAATTTTACTACCTGGACGCCTTTACCGACTATCCGCCGGGCTATATGGCGATTCTGTGGGTGGTGGCCGCCGTGCGCCATCTGTTCGGCATTGACACCATGTCCGCCGCCGGGCGCATTCTGATCAAGTTTGTTCCCATCGTTTCAGACCTTTTGGCGGGCGGTCTGATTTACCACATGGCGAAGCGCAAATGCTCCGAGGGCTCCTCGCTGATGTTAGCGGGGATGTACGCGCTCAACCCGGCGGTAATCCTCAACTCCTCCATATGGGGGCAGGTGGACGGGGTATTTACCCTGTGCCTGCTGTTTGTCTGCTATCTGTGCATGGAGCAAAAGAGGATACCGGCGTATTTCGTCTTTGTGATCGGCGTGCTCATCAAGCCGCAGATGCTGATGTTCGCGCCCATTCTCATATGGACGATCGCGGAACAGGTATTTTTACATGATTTTAATAAGAAGAAAATGGTGCGGGACCTTGTGGGGGGACTGGCGGCCATTGGGACGATGTTTCTTCTGGCGGCTCCCTTTGGACTGGACAAGGTGGTGCCCCAGTACGTCAACACGCTGAGCTCTTACGAGTACTGCACCATCAATGCCTACAACGTGTGGGCGCTGGCCGGAAAGAACTGGGTGGACCAGTCCGGCACGATCGGTTTTCTGCAGTACAAGCAGATCGGGACGCTGGCGATTCTGGCGGCGGTATGTTTGAGCGGATTTTTATTCTTTAAGATGAAAGAGGACAAGTCCCGGTACTTTATGAGCATGAGCGTAGTGGCGGGGACGATGTTTCTGTTCTCGGTGCGGATGCACGAGAGATACCTGTTTCCGGTGCTGGTGCTGACGCTGGCGGCGTTTGTCCTGAAGCCCACGAGGGAGATGTTCTTTACCTATGTGGGGTACAGCGTGGTGCAGTTTATCAACGTGGCCCACGTCCTCTGGTATTTCGTGGTGAAGGATTCGACCGCGCCGGAGGGCGGCATCATGGGACTGACGGCGCTCCTCACGCTCGGCGTGTACGGCTATATGTTTTTTGCTAACACGAGAAAGACGAAGATGGAAGATTTGAAGGAGGCCGCAGGGAAGGCAAAGGCAAAACAGCCCTACAGGCAGTACCCCGTGCCGAAGCCGGAAAAGGAAGAAAAGGCGAATGTGGCGTGCATCCGGGGCAGCAGGCCGGCCCTTCATATGGGCAAATGGGATTTCTGCGTGCTGGGGGCGATCGTGGTACTCTATTCCGCCTTCGCGCTCCACGACCTGGGGAAGATGAGCGCCCCGGAGACCGGCTGGGAGTCGCCGGGAGCGAATTCCGAGATCGTGCTGGATCTGGGCGAGCCCCACTATGTGAATATGCTCCATGTATTTCTGGGCAATTATGAGAACCGGAAATTTTACCTGGATCTGTCCGAAGACGGAACCACCTACGAGCGGGTGGGCGAGGTGCAGGCCACCAGCGTATTTGCCTGGAACAAGTTGGAAAATACCGACGCGAACGCGTCGAAGGACACCTATAATCTGATCAAGGAGTACCGGTTTTTGCGTCTGACCTGTCTGGACGGGGAGACGGTTCTGAAGGAGATCGCCATTACGGACCGGGACGGCAATCTCATTGAGCCGGTCAACACGGACGAGTACCCGGCGCTCTTTGACGAGCAGAAGGAGTACGAGGATCCCGCCACATACCG
>CANRJU010000140.1 GCA_947631075.1 uncultured Lachnospiraceae bacterium | reverse complement strand
CCAGAAAAGCAATCTTTTCCTGAATGCCATTGAAAGCGTTTTCAAGACGCATTATCAGCCCTATGGGGGAAGCAGACATCTCTATGCTGTAGCTGGTTCTTCCAGAAAGCAGCAGATAGTTAGTTCCCATGAAATTCTTTTCCACAGAAAGGGTAAACCCTTTATACCTGCCCAGTTCTGTCGTCAATCCAACCTTTGCCCTGCTGATTGCCGCAATCAGCGCGGTTCCTCCATCCACCCTTTCTTCATAGGCAGTGTTGCCCACGGTCACAGAAAATTCCGGTTCTTTCGCCGCCATTTCATCACGGGCAAGAACATCCGCATGGACGCACTCCAATTTTTCCTCTGCGGCCTTGATCAGCTTTGGATACTTCACCGTAAAATCATCCTGATTCTGATAATGCTTCTGGTCATAGGAGGACTTTAGCAGTTTCAGCCTCTGTACATCATTGTCAATCTCCATCTTTTCCTTAATCAAGGGATTGCCCGTTGCAACTGCCTTAATCTCCGCATACTGGAACGTCACCTCATCAATGTCCTCGCAGCTTCTGGATACAGACTTGCTTGTCATGATCTGAGAGATAAAACGCTGCTTGTTCTCTACAATGCTCCAAGAATACGCATCAAAAGTCCCTTTTGTCACATATCGGTAAACAGCCACCTCGCTGTTTTCATTGCCCTGGCGTAATCCCCTTCCCTCCCTCTGCTCAATGCTGGAGGGTTTCCAAGGACAGTCTACATGGTGCATGGCAATCAGATGAGTCTGGACATTGACGCCGGTTCCGCACTTATCCGTCGAGCCGATCAGGATCTTTTTTGTCCCCTGCCGCATTTCACGGAACAGTACTTCTCTCTGGGCGTCAGTCTTTGCGTCATGCACGAAAGCAATCTCATCCGGCGGGATTCCCATACGCACCAGTTCCGTCTTGATATAGTTATAGACGTCAAATTCATTGCCCCGCTTATAGTAATCTGGATCCAGCATTTCCTCTTTCCAGCTTCCCTTTGGCGTCCCAATATCTGAAAAAACAAGCTGCGTGCCGATAATTCCCTGCTCTTTTGCCTGCCGGTATTCATGGAAGATATTCTCGGCTACCTGCTGCAGTTTTCCTGAAGGATTGGCGGGAGCTGTCGGTTCCAGCAGCCTTGCGTCCGTGCCAAGAAGCCTTGCATCATTTGTAATCTTCAAGAAATTGTCTACGTCTGGCTTCACGCTCCCGCTGTGGATTTTCTCAGCCCGTTCCACAAATTCCTCCATGACTTCCTTGGTGTACCAGTCCGGCTCTGTACTCTCGATTACATAATTTCCCCCTCGCAGCGCCGGCACCTCCAAATCCAGCGTGTCCCTCATCCGTATATCCGCTGTCTCTTTAAAGAGATTCATTAACTCCGGCAGATTCTTAAAACGATTAAAGCGGTTCCGAAACTGGAAACCGTTCCCCTCTACATTCAGTTCCAGTGAGCTTGTCACTTCCCCGAAATTTGCCGCCCAGCTGTCAAAGTGATAAATGCCTAACTGCTCCAGCGCCTCTTTCTGAAGAAATGCCTGCATGACATACATCTCGCACATGGTATTGCTGATCGGAGTGCCGGTCGCAAATACGATTCCTCTGCCGCCGTTTATTTCGGATATATACTGGCACTTCATAAACATATCCATGGCCCGCTTGCTCCCATTACCGGTAATCCCGGCGACATTTGTCATTTTAGAAAAAATGCTCAGGTTCTTAAACGCATGCGCTTCGTCCACCATGATAGAATCTATGCCCAGTTCCTCAAATGTAATCAGGTCATCCTTCGGCGCGTCCATCAGCTCTTTTATCTGTTCCTCCAGCTTCTTTTTTGCCGCCTCCATCTGCTTTACCGTCCATCTCCGTTCCTCCCTTTCCTTCATTTCTTCAATGGCATAGGAAATCTCATCAAGCTGCCGGTTTAAAAGATTCTGTTTCCTCTCCTTGGAAACCGGTATCTTTTCCATTTGTGAATGGGACATGATGATGCAGTCATAGTCCCCGGTAGCGATCCTTGCCACAAACTGCTGGCGCTTCTTTTTCGCAAAATCATTTTCCGTGGCAACGAGGATATTGGCAGACGGATACAGGCGCAGAAACTCGCTTGCCGTCTGCCCGATCAGAGGCTTCGGAACAACCATCACCGTTTTGTTCGCAAGCCCAAGCCTTTTCTGCTCCATGCAGGCCGCCATCATCTCAAAAGACTTGCCGGCGCCGACACAATGGGCGAGGAGCGTATTCCCGCCCATCAGAATCCTGGCTACAGCATTTCTCTGATGTTCCAGCAGGTGAATGTCCGGGTTCATGCCCGGAAATTCCAGATGGGAACCATCGTATTCCCGGAGACGGATATTATTGAATGTCTCATTGTAATATTCTACATACTTCTGTCTTCTCTCCTGATCTTTCCATATCCACTCCCTAAATGCTTCCTTGATCTGATTCTGCTTCTCCCTCGCCAGCATCGTTTCTTCCTTGTTCTCCACATAGTGGTATTTCCCATCGCCGTCGTCAATCCGGTCCCTGATAGTCACAATTCTCAAATTCAGCGTATTTTCAAAAATAGCATACGCATTCATTCGCTTTGTTCCGTAAGTCTCCGTTGCCGCTATGGAATGATTGTCCATGCTTTTGTTCTCAATAAACCATTCCATGGAAATATGGTCCAGATTCACCCGGATCCCGTTTTTGGGAGGTTCCGCCCTTGCCCACCACGGCGTCTGCAGCAGTTCATAAATAAAATTCTGGTAATCCTCCGGCTCAATCCATGTAGTCCCAATCCCGACATCAATCTCGGAAGCGTCAAGGTCTTTTGGCTGCACTTTTTCAAGCGCCTCCACATTTACTCCGAATAACTCCGGGTTCTCTCTTGCATGAGCCTTTGCGACCCTCAGTTTGTCCCTGACATTGCCGGACAGATAGGCATCGGCTGTCTCCCATCCGCGGTTGAGGTCGTTTTCACTGTAACTTTCAGGATTACAGAAAATGACCCCCTTTAACTCCTGTATCAGCTTTTCGCGCCGGAGTTCTCTTGCCGATTCTTCAGAAAAAGTGATATTGTCCACTTCCTCATCAATCTTTTCCGCCACTTCCCTTTTCATGGAAGTAATATCCGGCGTATAGACTGACAGCATATAGGGAATATTCACCTCGTTAAATTCATTGACGGACAAGTTCAGCGCCTCCACCGCTGTTTCCACACTGTCCACGGAGCGCTTTGCCTTGATCGTCTGTTTTGTGAACATCTCTGCTTTTGAGATATTGCCATCCTCATCAAGCACTTCCAGCGAACACAGGAGCGGATAGTCGCTGTCCTCACGAAACGCCAGCGCATTTGCCCTGCTCGTAAGAAACCCATGCTCTTTTACAAAAGAATCATACTTTTCCCCCAGTGCCGCCTGTGCCTGCACAAGTTCTTCTTCACTGCATCCCTCCATCTGAATGGAAATCAGATGCCTTGTCAGTTCCCGTATGGCGTGCATGCCTAAAATGCGCTTCTTTGTCTTATCCCCAGCGTCCCATAGGTACATCCTGCTATCTTTCCGAAAATAAATATCATCTCCCATTGTCGTAAAGGTGAAGTTTTTTACATCCGGGTCTGCCGGAATATCCGTGGTGAGACTTTCTTCCTCATCCGAAATCATCTCAAAATCTTTTAATTCCGCATGAATATTGGCGATGGCAGCTGATACGCTTTTATAGACATTAAAAGACGGCTCCCTGTTTACGCAGACCGTATAATGAGAGCTGTCGCCGAACCGTCCTTTCTCATACTCCATCTTGCCCAGCATCATTTCTGGATGCTCGGCAAAATAACTGTTTACCGGAATCCCGTCCTCTGTCATGCCGAGATGGACCCAGTCCGGCTCCTTTGCTTCCTTCCTCTCCCGTTTTTGGAAAAACAGAATATCGCTTGTGACTTCTGTCCCTGCGTTTCCTTGGAAAACGCTTGTCGGCAGCCTTACCGCGCCCACAAGCTCTGCCCGTTCCGCCAGATACTTCCTGACATTCGGATTTTTCTTGTCCAGAGTGCCTTTCGTGGTAATTACCGCCACAATGCCTCCCGGTCGGGTCTGGTCAACTGCCTTGGCCAGAAAATAATCATGGACTTTGAAGTTCAGCTTATTGTACTTTGGATCAAAAACCTTATAGTCGCCAAACGGAACATTGCCGATAACAGCGTCGAAAAAGTTA
Source organism: uncultured Lachnospiraceae bacterium (assembly GCA_947631075.1). Lineage (GTDB taxonomy): Bacteria > Bacillota > Clostridia > Lachnospirales > Lachnospiraceae > Eubacterium_F. The sequence continues at coordinate 2,763 of CANRJU010000140.1, read as the reverse complement.
TCCGGGTAATCCGTCTGCTCAAAGCCCTTGATTTCTATTTTGGCTTCTGGATAGAGAAGTTTCGCAATCCTCCCGCTGATCTGGTCCAGCTCCACGCCGTAGAGCTTACCGCCTGAAAGTTCTGCCGGCATACAGCCAAAGAAGTTCCCCACGCCCATAGACGGTTCCAATATATTGCCCTTTGCAAAGCCAAACCGGACAAGAGCCTCCGTTACTGCGCTTGCCACAGTAGAGGGCGTATAGAAGGCATTATTTACAGATGCTCTCGCTGCTTCATATTCTTCCGGCGTCAAAAGATTCTTTAACTCTTTATACTCCTTTTCCCACATGCCGTTGTCTCCGTCAAAGACCTGGGGCAGTCCGCCCCATCCCACATAGCGGGAAAGAATCTTCTGTTCATCAGCGGACGCCGCCCTTCCTTCCGATTCGATTTTTTTCAGTTCGCGGATAGCATCCGTATTCCACATATACCTTGTTTTCGGTCCTCCGTCTTTCGTATCCCATATGGCAAGATGAAAATTCTCCGGCTGATCCGGCGCTTTCTGGTTCTTTAGCGTCAAATCCGGCAGGGAATATGGTTCTTCTGCCTCAAGCATAATTTCCCTGCCATATTCCATAAAGGTCGCCAGACGGTCTTCCTCTAACAATTCAGCCTCGGAAAGCATGCCGCCGGCTTTTTTGTTATCTGGAATGCCCATTTCCTCTGCTTCATCCGGTATGACATATTCATCTAGTTCTTCCTCTGCAAGTTCCGAATCAATAATTTCAGGCTCCGGCGTATAGTAATCTCCGGTCAGAATCAATGCGGCAATCACGCTCTCGACCGTGTTCCAGCTGGCATATCCCTCTTTTTCTCCCTCCTCGTCACGCCACAGGAAATGGATTCCTTTGCCGTGGAAGGTATCATAGCCGTGCAGCCCATACCCATCCAGGGGCCATCCTGCGCCGCCCAGTCCATATTCCTGTTTAATCCGCTTGATGCGCTCGCTCTTGCGTTCCACCGTCTGCATTATCTCATAAATGCTTTTTTTCCCGCCAACAAATCCGCTGCCACGCTTAACGACATCTACAATATAGTCATGCGGCACGCTATCCTCTTTTTTAGGATGTTCGTATATGTGCTTTTTTTCCCTTCTTTCCTCATCAGTGAGGACAGAATCCTGAAACGAAAAAAGGGAAAGCTGCTCATAGGCATTTTCCCTTTTTTCCCCGAAAGAATTTAGTTCCTCCAGTTCCCTGTTCAGTTCTTCTTCCCGCATGGACTCCTGCGGTTCTTCACGGTTCTGAGGCTCCGGTTCCCTGTGGGGAATCGGTTCAGCCGGTTCCGGTGTCAGTGATACCGGTTCACGATCTCGTGTATCACGATCTCCTCCGCCTGCATCATTCCCTGCTGCCGGATCCGCCATGTCTCCATCGTGTCCGCCGGGTTCACCGGTCTGTGGCTTTTCAGATACTTCTCCATCATGGTGTCGATCATCTGATGCGCCTCCTGGTTCACCGGTTCCAGAACCTCCGTCAGTCTCCCGAATCTCACGAGAGACTTGTACCTCTGGTGATGATTTTCTTTCAGATAATCCATCGCCATCAGTCCATACTTGCCCAGCTTCGACAGGTCCTCCTTCTCCATGCTGATGTTCGGATAGAGCATCCCGTCCTCTGCCTGTGTGTACTCCATTGTCAGGCTCATACTGCATTCTCCTTTCTTTTTCCCATCTGCTGATGCCGCGGCTGATCTCTCTTAGGCCTTCACAGGAGACGTCGCTGACAGCAGTTCCAAGCTCATAGATCACATCTTCCTTATCAACTGCCGTAATAGCTTTAAAATCCTGTTCTTCCTCTGTCAGTTCAAATCCGCAGCGTTTCGCCACAACGTAATAAATACTCTTTGTGACGAGATCGATCCCGTCTCTTTCCATAGACTGTCCATAACGGCTCTTTATCATGGAACGGACTGTCTCTTTTACATCTCCACGCATTGCGTGGCTTTCTTTTATTATGTCACAAATCCTTTCTTTTGTAAAGTCCCAAATTATTTTTTTTAATGAATCTTTATCCAATCCATCCACGCTGCCGATCTGCCCATTCCCTGCAAGCCATGAAGCATACTTTCCAAGTTCCTCCCCTTCTAAGTTCCAAGTAAGCTGCCGGCTCCGCCCTCCGGTATCGCTGATATCAAAAACATAACGGCAATGCGGCTGCAGCGCCCTTGATGGATAAATGGCAATCCCTTTGCTTCCCCGCCTCACATAGCGTCCTACCCTTTTCCATGTGTCAAAATCGGCGACCAGCGTACTGTTCGGTCTCTGCGCATAAACCATGAGGATGTTGTCAAACTCATAGCGGTAGATCCGCCCGGTGAGACGCAGTATTTCTTTCCAGTTCTCTGGACTTTTGGTGACTTCATGGATGATTTCATTATAAATCTGCCTGACCTTATAATCCGCACTCATTTTTCCTGTGCCTCCTTACCTCTTTTTCTCCACCGGGATATAATGCACCCCTTGGAAATCATCTGCATTGAGAACGATTTCCCCTTGCTGCTACTGCTGCTGCCTTCTTTGCATTTTATAGACTGCTTTTCATAGCGATAGCCGGGGGATTTTTCTTCTGCCTTCATAAACTGTCACCTCCTGCAAAAAGAAAAACTCATGATAACCGGCTGCATACAGATTACCATGAGTTTTTAGAGGCATCATCAGTTTGTGTGAAACATATATGCCTGCCTCATGGCATATAGTTCATCTTAATCCCCATTCCGGAGCG
>CANRJU010000139.1 GCA_947631075.1 uncultured Lachnospiraceae bacterium | reverse complement strand
GACGTGCCCGCTGCGGATCGAGCGCTCCCTCAAGCCCCCGCTCACCCAGTGGGCGGACGGGGAAATCTATCTGCGCGTCCGAGCTAAGTCTACAGAAGTAGAACAGCAGAAACAACTGGATTCCTGGTATCAGGAGCAGATGGAGGAACGGATGCGGGAGCTGGTGCCGCGCTATGAGAGCATTGTGGGGAAGCACGCGGACGCCTGGGCGTTTCGCCGCATGAAGTCCCGCTGGGGATCCTGCCATATACAGAAGAAGAAAATATGTCTCAACATTGAGCTGGCGGAGAGGCCGCCGGAGTGTCTGGAGTACGTCATAGTCCACGAACTGACTCATCTGCATGAAGCGGGGCACAACAAGCGGTTCTGGTCTCTGGTAGGACAGTTTTACCCGGATTACCAGAGGGTCAGGGAGTCGATGAAAGCGTAAATAATTATAAACAAATATTAAAATAAGTGAAAAATGTGAAAGTTAGAAGAATGGACTGTTCACAAATGAAAAAGTATGGTAAAATACTATATTATATATGAGAGAGGAAAGGACGGTTGAAGATGGCAAAGAGTAATGAAATTCAGCTGATCAGACAATATATGCTGGCAGCCATGAAAGGAGACGGGGCGGAGCGCCCGGAGGCGAAGTCCGGAGAGGCAAAGCAGCTGTTAGAGAAGGTGGATCAGGTTCTGCAGTTCCAGAAGATGGCCATTGAGGAGGCGCGGGCGGTCATGGGGATTTCCGGCGACATATCCAACTTTGATGTGGAGATGTCGTATATGTCGGATTATCTGGCAGATTTTGCCGGGAAACTGGCGGAATTGTCCCAGTCCAACCTGGCGGTGGTACAGGAGACTACGTCCACGATGGGTCATGTGCGTGAGAATGTGGGCTATACATCCGCTCGCTTGAAGAAGCTGTCCCAGGAGAGCGGGGAGCTGTCCAAGAAGAACAACGAGGGACGGAAGCTGTTACAGGACGTGGAGTATCTGAAGCAGGATGTAGTACAGGATATGGATCAGATGAAGGGCCAGATTATGGAGCTGGTGGAACTGGTTCAGGAGATTGAGGGCATCGTGGACAGCGTGCAGGGTATCGCCACGCAGACCAACCTGCTGGCGCTCAACGCCTCCATTGAGGCGGCCCGCGCCGGCGAGCAGGGACGCGGTTTTGCCGTTGTGGCGGAGGAAGTCGGGAAATTGGCGGAGAACACGCAGAAAGAGCTCAACGCCATGAAGGAATTCGTGACGAGGATTTACGAGGCGTCCCGCGCGGGACAGTCCAGCACGGAGAAGGCGTCCCGGTCCACAGAGGAGATGAGCGGCAAGATTGATACCGTATTTTCTACAGTTGGAGAAAATATCAACATGTTAGAGCAGGTTGCCGTGGATGTGTCGGCCATTGACGAGTACATGCAGAAGGTGGAGCAGGCCACGGATGACGTCAACGCCGCTATGCAGCAGTGCAGCCAGGACGCGGAGGAGATTACTTACCTCACCGTTACGGTCAGCGAGCTGGCGGACGACAGCCGGAGCGTGGCGGAGCAGATGGAGAAGATCGACAGCCGGATTACGGAGAGCACCAATAACATATATACCGGTCTGGATCTGGGTATTTCCATGCTGACCAACAAGGAATTGATAGACGTCTTAGGCCGGGCCAGAGCAGCTCATGAGAACTGGGCGAACAAGGTGCGGGCGATGATCGACAAGAAGAAGGTCGATCCGCTGCAGTTAGATCCGAACAAGTGCGCGTTCGGCCATTTCTACAACGCGATTCGCGTCCGTCACCCGAAGCTGTCTGAGCTCTGGGCTGAATTGGGCGAGAAGCACAGAATGTATCATACGCAGGGACGGGATGTGCTGTCCGCCGTTGACGCGGGTGACATAGCGACTGCTGAGAAGCGCTACGAAAAGACGAAGGAGCTGTCTGGGGAGATAGAGGCTCTTATCGCAAATATGATAGAGGCAGTGGAGGATATGACAGCCCAGGGAGAGGCAGTATTCTGATTTCGTGGATATTTTCGGGAGCCGGGCAGGCCGCTCAGATAGACAGGATATTGACAGAAACGGGCAGGCCGTTCGGAGAGGCTGGATATTGACAGAGCCGGATAATCTGCTATAATATACATATCCTATTTTAAAAGTATGAAAAGGAGTGGACAAGATGAATTCATTGATCTATCTTGACAACGCTGCCACTACTTCAGTGAAGCCGGAAGTGTTTGAGGCCATGAAGCCTTATTTTACAGAGATTTATTCAAATCCGTCCAGCGTGTACAGCTTTGCCGGAAAGGCAAAGGACGCGGTGGAGGACGCCAGGGAGTATATTGCCGGGATGATTCACGCGAAGCCGTCGGAGATTTATTTTACAGGCGGCGGCAGCGAGTCGGACAACTGGGCCATCAAAGGGGTGGCGGAAGGCTATAAGAACAAGGGAAAGCATATTATCACATCTGCCATCGAGCATCACGCGGTGCTTCACACCTGCGACTGGCTGGAGCGGAACGGATACGAGGTGACGGTCTTAGACGTAGACGAGGACGGTCTGGTATCGCCGGAGGCGCTTGAAAAGGCCATACGCCCGGACACGATTTTAGTCAGCATCATGTTTGCGAACAACGAGATTGGAACCATCGAGCCGGTGAAGGAGCTGGGCGCTGTGGCGAAGAAGCACGGGGTGCTGTTCCACACGGACGCGGTGCAGGCGTTCGGCCACGTTCCCATTGACGTGGAGGAGATGAACATCGACCTTCTGAGCGCCAGCGGCCACAAGTTCCACGGGCCCAAGGGCATCGGATTTATGTATATGAGAAATGGCTTGAAGATGGGGGCCTTCATTCACGGCGGCGCCCAGGAGAGAGCCCGCCGCGCGGGCACGCATAATGTGCCGGGCATTGTGGGCATGGGAGCGGCAGCCAAGCTCGCGGCCGCGAGCATGGAGAGCAACGCGGCGAAGGAGACCGAGGTGCGGGATTACCTCATTGAGAGGATTGAGAAGGAGATTCCCTATGTGAAGGTCAACGGGCACAGGCAGAAGCGACTTCCCAACAATGTCAATGTCTGTTTCCGGTTTATTGAGGGCGAGTCCCTGCTGATTATGTTGGATCAGAAGGGCATCTGCGCCTCCAGCGGATCCGCCTGCACATCCGGGTCTCTGGACCCCTCTCATGTGCTTTTGGCCATCGGCCTGGTCCATGAGATCGCCCATGGATCGCTGCGCCTTACGCTCTCGGAGGAGACTACAAAGGAAGACGCGGACTATGTGGTGGACAATTTAAAGGCAATCGTGGAGAGACTGCGCAGCATGTCGCCGCTCTATGAAGATTTTGTAAAGGAGAATCAGTGATGTATAGCGAAAAGGTAATGGATCATTTCTCCAATCCGAGAAATGTGGGCGAGATCGAGAACCCCAGCGGCGTGGGCACGGTGGGCAACGCCAAATGCGGCGATATCATGAGGATGTATCTGGATATCGACGAGGACACCAAGATCATAAAGGAGTGCAAGTTCAAGACGTTCGGATGCGGCGCGGCCGTCGCTACCAGCAGCATGGCCACGGAGCTTGTCAAGGGAAAGACCATTTACGAGGCCCTTCAGGTGACCAACAAGGCGGTCATGGAAGCGCTCGACGGGCTGCCCCCCGTCAAGGTACACTGTTCGCTGTTGGCGGAGGAAGCGATTCACGCGGCCCTGTGGGATTACGCGGAGAAGCACGGCATCACCATAGAGGGACTGGAGAAGCCCAAAGCAGATATCAATGATGAAGAATAACACTGTAGTGGTAGGCATGTCCGGAGGAGTGGATTCCTCCGTGGCTGCCTGCCTTTTAAAAAATAAGGGGTACAATGTCATCGGCGTGACCATGCAGATTTGGCAGGAAAAGGACGCATGCGCGCTGGAAAAAGAAGGCGGCTGCTGCGGTCTGGACGCCGTGGAGGACGCCAGACGGGTGGCCCGAAGGCTGGATATACCCTATTATGTCATGAATTTCCGGGATGAATTTCAAGAGCATGTCATCGATTATTTCGTCAGGGAGTACCGTTCGGGAAGGACTCCCAATCCCTGTATTGCCTGTAACCGCTATGTCAAGTGGGAGTCGCTGCTGCGAAAGAGCCTGGCGCTCGGAGCGGATTATATCGCGACCGGCCACTACGCGAGAATCTGTCGTCTGGACAACGGACGATATACGCTGCGGCGCTCTCTGGCCACGGGGAAGGATCAGACCTATGCCCTGTATAATCTCACTCAGGAGCAGCTGGCGCACACGCTGTTCCCGACAGGGGAATACGACAAGAGTAGAATCAGGAAGATTGCGGAAGAAGCGGGACTTCCGGTGGCGGACAAGCCAGACAGCCAGGAAATCTGTTTTGTGCCCGATGGGGATTACGCCGCTTTTTTGGAGCGGGAGACGGGAGAAATGGAGCGCCCTGGGAATTTTGTTGACAGGGACGGAAATGTTTTGGGAAGGCACAGGGGAATCAGCTGTTACACGATCGGTCAGAGAAAAGGACTGGGAATCGCTCTGGGAGAGCCGGTTTTTGTGGTGGAGATCCGGCCGGAGAGCAATGAGGTAGTTCTGGGCAGTGGCGAGGATGTATTTTCCCGACGGCTGAGGGCGGAAAAAATCAATCATATGGGGGCGGACCACTTTGAAAAGGGGCAGCAGGTGACGGCGCAGATTCGCTATAACCACAGGGGAGCTCCGGCTGTGGTCGCGGACGTGGGCGGTGACAGCCTGGAACTGGAGTTTCCGGAACCGGTGCGGGCCGTGACGCCGGGACAGGCGGTGGTTCTGTACGAGGACGGCTACGTTCTGGGAGGCGGGACGATTGTCCGGTGAACCTTATGTCCACTTGCTGTCCATCGTGTCGTCTGCTGCGCCGTGATAGGCCAAGTGACCAGTTGCGATAGTGTTACGTCCAGCCGCCGTCCATGGTGATGACCTGGCCGGTGAGATAGAGCGGCGCCTCAGAGAGAAGCAGGGCCATTCGGGCCGCTTCCTCGGTCGTGCCCATGCGCCCAGCGGGAATTTCCTCGCAGATTTCTTTTATTTCTTCCTCCGAAAAACAGCGGTTCATCGGGGTGTCGATCATGCCGCACGCCAGGGCGTTGACGGCGATGCCGCTGGGAGCGACTTCTTTTGCCAGCGCCTTTGTCAGCGCGTTGAGCCCGCCCTTGGAGGCGGAGTAGGCGGCTTCGCAGGAGGCTCCGGTCTCGCCCCAGACCGACGAGATGTTCAAGATACGCCCCTCTTTTCTGTGAATCATGTCCGGCAGAACGGCACGACAACAGTAGAATGCAGAAGAAAGGTTGGTCTGTATAACAGTATTCCACTCTCTGTCCGACATATCCGTCAAGAGCCCGATATAGCTTACGCCGGCGCAGTTGACCAAAAGGTCCACATGGCCCAGCAGCCCGACAGCTTTTTCTATCAGGGAAGAAGCGCGGGGGCCGTCTCCGAGATCCCCGGACAGGGTGTGTACAAAATCCGGCGGCTCCGGCAGATTCCGGCAGGCTGCCGCCGTTTTCTCCAGAGCGTCGAGCGAGTTGTTTCCTATTAGTATTAGATTGTATTTCTTTTTTGCCATCGCCTCCGCAATGGCGGTTCCGATTCCGCCGGACGCGCCGGTGATGATCGCGTTCTTTTTCATGATTCTCTCTCCTTTTCTCCCCAGTCGCTGTTTTTTAAAAAATGTATTGCGTATCTCAATTTTGATTTTATGGCAATATCTGTATATCACCGATAAATCCCCGTGTATCGCTGACCAATATTAGTATATCACTGATAAATATCAGAATATCACTAATAAACATCATTAATATAAGAAAAAGAAAAGAGTATGTCACAAATGTGTCAAGCCCATTTAAAAAACTTGTATATTATGGAAGCATCTGGTATAATTAACATATATGTCCGCAAAAATTCTTTAGGACGGAGGAAGTAGATGAAGAAAAAGAGCGTGGCACGAATTGTAGTGGTTTCCTTTTTTAAGACGCTGGGAGCGCTGATTCTGCTTGTGGCGGCGGGCGTGCTGAGTTACTATCTCACGATGCTGTATTACAGGCAGACGGCCCGGACGGAGCGCAGTACCGCGTACACGCATGTGATAACGGTGAACACGGGCAACGAGTCCAGCAACCTCATCTACAGCTATGATGAAAAGACCGGCAAGATTCAGGCGATGGTGCTGGAGCTGTTTGATGAGACCACTAAAAATATGAATTATATTACCATACCGGCCGATACGCGGATTTCTATTTCGCCGGCCACCTACGCGGAGCTGATCAAGGTCAGCGGTCAGCTTCCCCAGTTGGCTACCATGGCGGATATCAACACCTATTTTTCCGGGGATGTGGCCTATGAGTATGGCATTTTGATACTCCAGGAGGAGTTTCCCGTGGACATCGGCTATTTTACGGCGCTGCCCTCGGACAAGTTTGACGAGTATTTCCAGATCCGGTCGAAGTCGGAGAAGATTTATGCCCCCAGCGACAGCCTGTTAGACCGGGCGGCGGCCTGCCGGTCGGAGAGGGAGATGAAAGATCTGATCGGGGATATATGGGACGATCTGGTCAGCGATACCACGCTGTCCCAGAAAAGCCATTACGCCGACGCGCTGAGACAGGTGAACCGGGAGTATATACGGACCGACAGCGTGTACGGCTCGCAGTCGGACGGGTATTTTGCGCTGGACAGTAAAAAAAGCCGGAAGTTGGTCAATAATATATGGGAATCCCAGGCGTATACATCGCCCCAGAAGGCGTCGAGGGGGGCTCTTGCGAACCGGGGAGGCGCGTCCACCTCGGCGGACCGGAGGATCCAGATTACCAATGCCACCGGGATCAACGGCCTGGCCTCTACCTATCAGCAAAAGCTGCAGTCGGACGGGTACAATGTGATCGGCGTGGGCAATTATATAGGAGAGAAGCGGACCCAGACCATCATTTATGTGAAGAAGAAAAAATGGGGGAAAGATCTGACATCCTATTTCAAGAATGCGAG
>CANRJU010000138.1 GCA_947631075.1 uncultured Lachnospiraceae bacterium | reverse complement strand
TTCTTCTTTTTTTGATCGGTGATGGTGATGTGCAATTATTTTTTAATTTCGGGAGAACTTTTTTTGCGAATCTACAGGCAGTCGTCATTAAACGTGTAAAGATTGGAGTAGTTATAACTGATATTCCCCGTTGCAAAAAGGCGCTAATTAGGAACCAAAGAGATGCTTTTAAATTGATGGGTAACCCTGAATATTTCTCTTTCCATTTTTGCAACACGTTTCCGATTTACCTCCTTATAGTTGTTCCATCAAATTAAAGAGCTTGCTTTGATAATATTCTCTGTAAAAATAATCGGAATTTTGTATTTCCTTGGACTTTTGATATATTTTTTCTGCCATCACGATGGCCTCATCTAAGTCTTTTGCAAGCCTTATCGAGTCTTCAGTGAAAATTCCTTTGAACCATTCATATCCAGCTGTTACCTTGTGGTCATTTGTTTTTATGATAATGACCGGCGTATTTGCAATTAAAGAGAATATTGTTCCATGATATCTGTCTGTAATAATCACTCGATACCTGCTAAAATCTGTTATCTTATTTTGAATGACATTTTCTAAATTGTTATAGGCTGTTTGAACATCCATATCTATATTTGTATCTGTTATATCTATGTGGGGTGTTACTTTATGCAAATATTCTATGGCCGTATGTATTTTCTCATCTGAATAATACTTTTCACCATCATTACGGACGCAAAAAAGCATCCCATCCCGTTGAGAAAATACTTGTCCATACCCTATCATTGAAGTTACAATATCAGGGAACAATACAATCTGCTCTTTACGAAGAAACTCCGCTGCCTTATTATATGAAATATAATCTCTAGCAATAAATAAAAAGTGGTCACAGTTACTAAAAATTAATTTTGTCTTTTCGATTTCTTTTTTAGATACCAATTTTACTGTTTGTGGCAAAATAACCGCACGTTGCTTTGGAAATCTTTTCATTATATATAAATGCATTAAGTGATCCGGATTTTTATCTCTTGTGCAATACCCACTTTGAAAAATAAAAATATCTAGTTCATTAAGTATTGATTTTAAATACTTTATAAATGTCTTGTCAAAAGACACCCGTGTTCTAAGTTGAATTATTTTATAGTCAGAATAATTCTTTTTTATCCAATTGTTTGTACAAAAAGTTTGAGCCAGATCACCCAAATTATTATGTTCTGGTATACCAAAATAAAAAATCTTTTTATCACTCTTTAATATGTCCTTATTCTGGTCAAGCAAAACTTTTGCTAATTTCCGACGCAGTATGAACTCTTTAGCCACTCTGATGGGAGTAAAGAAGAAACGAATAACCTCAAATATATGCGGATATTCTAGGATTCTATTGCGTAGTTCATTATACATTTCTAACGCTCCTCTCAAATTACCCATCCAAAGATATTTGTATATGGCATTAAATCTTGTGAGTTATAATAATTAAGCATGAAGATTACAAATCTTGCTATGCAATAGAATACCACGGCAAAGTTAAATAAAATCCTGTATTTAGGGAAACGCTTCTTAAAGCATAAGCAATAATACGGGATAATAATAATAAATGACACAAAAGAAATATTGAATCTTCCTAAGGCCTCGATTAAATAGCCAGACATTCCAAGGAAAAAACCCATGCATAAATAAATAAAACTGACTCGTTCAATACTTTTATTATTATCGTTCTTTCTTCCAAATATAAATATTAAAAACAGAGGTATATAATAAATTACTTGTTCAAAGCCGACATCCACGGTAGTAAAAGCATCATACATAGCATATCTACCACTATCTACCGCAAAAAAATTAATTAGACTCTGACGTTCTGCCCACAAAAGAATAAATAAGCAAACTAGTCCGGTGCCAATAAACTTTCGGTCTATCAATTTAGCCATAGTAATGAAGATTGGTACAATAAATATTATTGCGCTTATGTGAATTGATGACGCTAATAAGACCCAAACTATCGCCTTACCATATCTATGCTCAACCATTGCATCGAATCCATAAAAAGCTAGTGAAGCTGACATTGCCTGACGCATTGGTGAGAAGCAGTTAAAAAAATAGCAAGTAACATATAAAAGCACAGCAATTGGAAGATCAATTTGGTCGGCATATTTTTTCAACATATGTATTACTGGTATAATCGTTATCAGTGAACAAATTAAAATAAAAATCCAGTATTCATCTGTGAATTTCCGTACAATCACATTGAGTATGCGATAACCGATTTCAACTGATTGATCACGAAATTGGCTCCATGATGTAGCCGAAAGATAATTAGCTAAGTATCCACCTCGAATGTCACGCCCAGTTGTTCCAAATCCTTTGACAAATATCAAAATGGTTGATATCAGCACAATCCATAGTTCTTTTCGATGTTGAACCGAGACACCTGACACCAAAACCGCCCTTCTGCCAGCGACTGCAATAAAATAGCATGACAAAATTATTGCGAGATAAAACATAAATGTATTTATGTCCCAATCAACCTTTATTTGCGTAAATTGCATTTTTCGTCCTTCTTCTTTTCTAATTTAATATTAGCTCACTTACAGTCTTTTATAGACGCCCATGATTACAGAAATCCTTCTCATGCTGCCAGTTACCTCGCAGTCTGTACAAAGCACTCCGCATCATAGGATTTTTTTCCCCGCTTTCCGCATCAGTTTCTCTGCTTTTCTATATAATCTCATCATATTTTTAAATCCTCCATAAGAAAGTGCCAACGATACCCGAACTTTCAATCGGGCTTTCGGATTCAATAAAACTCGTCTTCGATACCGTTTGATAAAATCTATCATCTCCGCCAGATCAAGATTTTCTTCTGAAAAACTAATCATCAACATCAAAATGATTGCAATATTCACCATTCTTGCAACAAATCCGGGATTCTCCTGTTCCTTTATAGTCAACTCTCTGATTCTCTCAAATGTTCTGCGTTTCTTTTCATCAAATGCAGATTTCATGATGCCATTGCCATTGATACGATAATTATATCCTTTGTATGCCAGAATTGTCCCTGTATTGATTTTAGCCATATACTCATAATTGAACAGAAAATCTTCACCTACGCTCATCAAAGGATCAAATCTGATATCCTTTAACAGAGAACGACAATAAATCTTTCCCCATACAGCGGTTATTTCAACTGCCTGAAAAGGACGTTTTAAATAATACAAATCATCCAACAGCGCCTTTTGTCCGATAATTTTCTGTTCCTGCTCTATTTCATCAATCTTTTTTTCACCTATGCCATCCCTTATATAGCTACAAGAACATATCGCTATATCCATGCCATCGCATATGGCCGTATACAATCTCTCTATCATCTGACAGTGAATGAAATCGTCTCCATCGACAAAAACAATGAACTGTCCTCTTGCATGCTCGATTCCATAATTTCTTGCTGTGGAAACTCCGCCATTTTTTACGTGAAAACTTCTTATTCTAGAATCTCTAAGAGCATATTCATCACAAATCGCACCGCTAGCGTCAGATGAGCCATCGTTGACCAGTATAATATCCAAGTCTGGATATGTCTGTACTATGATACTTTCAACGCATCTGCGAAGATAAGACTCTACATTGTATACAGGAACAATCACGGAAATCAACGGCCGGCTCATCGCATGGCCTCCTTAACCAAGCGTGCATAATAATCCGACATTTGATTGGCCTGATCATTGATGCCGAATCCTTTCTTGCGGAGTACCCGTAAGACATCATCGCTGTGGCGTGCTTTACTCGTCAAAACCGCCTGCGCCCATATCTCAGCACCTTCCCGAAGCGGTATGCGCCGGATGCTCGATGTCATTTCAACATCTTTGGGCAATTCGGTTGATGCGATTACCTGAACAGATGCTGCCTGGGCTTCTATCGCAGCTATGCCGAATCCTTCCACACGGGAAGGAAAAACAAATACGTCCATGGCTTGGTAAATCCGCTCCACATCTGATCGATTACCAAGGAACAGGACATTATTGGACAAATTTTTTCCCTGATTATTCTGTAAGCTCATTCAAACGCACCTCATAATAATTAATCAAAGCTCTCGCCTGCACGGCAATATCAGTTCTGATTCCAAGAAGGACTACCTCCCTAATTTTATTTTATTAATTTTTTCCTCTATCCGTTTCCGTTCTTTACCATCTCCCACCAGCAGTAACACTGCATTCGGATTTTTCTCATAGACCTTTTCAAAAACATCAATTAGAAATTCATGATTCTTATCATAACAGAAACGTCCAACATGGCCGATTACAAACTTGTCTTCAATGCCTAACTCCCTACGTACTTCATCGCGCACCACAGGATTAAACTGAAATTTCCCTAAATCAATTGCATTATTGAAAATAGTAACTTTACCACTTTCCATAGATTTCCTGCCAAAAAGCCACTTTCCAGAATGTCTTGAACAAGCAGCATAATGTGTTGCATAAATCTTTGCAAACGGACGGAGCATATATTTCAATATATTTTTCTTCCATTCTCCTGGCGCTACTGTTGTGTGACTGTGTGATATCCGTATTGGAACTCCAGCTTTTTTGGCCGCATAAAGTGGAAACACATTTAATGTGCTAATGTGGGCATGGACAATCTGAAAATTTTCTTCCCTAAACAATTTAATTAATGCTGGTATGTATTCCTGTAACTTCTGATACGGTGGAACAATAAATACCCTTCCTCCGAGGCTTTCTATTTCATTTTTCCTCGGAATCGGCATTTTAGAATCGCTGTCAGCAATAAAGTCAAACTGAATTTTTGTCCGGTCAATATGACGGTAATAATTCATCACTACAGATTCTGTTCCTCCGTATAGCATCTTTCCCATGACCTGAGCAACACGGACCGGCCCTGATTCCTGTACTTCCATTTATGCCACCATCCTTTCAGCAGCATATATGGAAAATTCATCCCCAAATACAATTCTATATTTGAAAAATCTCACTAATTCTTTTACATAAATACAGGCCTTAATGGTATCCTTCCACCCAGTATAGAAGAAATACCGATTACGCATTCCCCAATAGAGACGCGTCATATTTCCGTGCTCACCCTTTCCATAAACTACGCCGGGCCGCACGATTGTAAGTTCACGCTTTTCTTTATCTTCCGCCTGCCATTTCTGATGGATTTCCTCCGCTACAAGCTTGCTGATCCCATAAGGAGTATTTGGCATCGGCAGGGCATCCTCGTCCTTGCACTCCTCCGACGCCCCATAAGGCGCAATAAAACTAGTAAACAGAATCTTCGTGATTCCATAACGTTCCGCAAAAGCCGTCACATTCTCCGCACCCTTAATGTTTGTCTCAAAATATTCATAATCTGCATGCCCCGGCGTGCGGTGAACTGCCGCCAGATTAAAAATGATATCTTCTTCTGTAGGTTCAAAATCCAGAATGATTTCTTTCCGGACATCTATTCTGACGTAATCCACTCCGTCATTCTTTTCCACAATGCCTGGAACAACCCCTTCCTCACCAGGCATGACAATATCCAAATCATATATCCTGTCTTCCGGCCCGACGACTTCTTCTCTCAGCAAGTGGATCAAATGAGTCCCAATAAAGCCGGAACCACCGAAGATAATGTAATTCATTTGTCAACCTCCAACTATTCTTTTGCATGGACCTTATCAGATACTTAAACTGATATGCTTAGTTTCTCTATTCTTTTTTTCTCAACATCCGTTAAACCTTGATGCTTTCTTTTATCATTAAACGCTCTAATACCATTTCCTATCCAAAAAAGCAGGCTTCGCCATCTCCGCCCGCTCCCGTAGCCGAAGTCCTGCCTGCTCTATATCCGCCCCCTCCCGGCACGCGGCACCCGTCGCGCCAGGACACTGGTTTCATTTATAATGTAATCTCTTTTCTGCGAAACACCACCCTGCTGGGCTCTTCCCCGAACAGCGGCAGCCGAACCGCCCATTCATCCTTTTTCTCATCCACATAAATCAGCTCTCCCGCCATCCCCTGGAAAATCCCGGTGATAATCCTCACCTTTTTCCCATCAAAATTCATTCCATTAGGAGGCATCCCATTAGATAGCGTTCCGTCCGAACTTCCGTTTGAAATCCCATCCGGCACCCTCTGACCTACATCCTCTTTTGTTATCTCCCGATTCCTCTCCAGAATCGCTTGAAATTCTTCTTCCGTGACCCTTGCCACAGCCGAGAACCCGACTTCCATCGGCGTCATCCGGCCAAACAGATCCACATCCAGGATCCGCCCCCTCCAGTTCCGCAGAGGACCGTCCATGATGTACACCTGATCCCCGACGAGGAACCCCTCCGAATGCCGGACGACATGGTCCTCATCCATCAGATCCTCCAGAAACGCCTGCTCCTCCCTCGTCACGGGAGCGACCTCCCCGGCGCTTTTCAGCACCCTCGAAAACTGCGGGATCCCACGCACGGTCTCCACGATTTTTTCTATCTCGCCGGTGTCCGCAAAAAAATAGCCGGGAAACAGGACAAGCTCCTTGTCATGCCACCCCTTCTGGTAGTGCCTCTTGGCGATGTACCGGGGAACGAACAGCTCGCAATTTCCTTCCCCCAGCCGCTTCCGGCACAGCTCCATGCACGCCTCCTCCTGCCCGGACATGGTCTGGATTACATACCACATAGGCTGTCCTCCACCATGGGATAAAAGGGATAATAATCGTGCATCCGGGGCATTTTCAGCTTCATCAGGCTCACCCGGTCCTCGTCCACCCCCGCCGCCAGGCAGAGCTTCTTGAGGCCCTTCCAAATGTTCGAGCGGTTCACTAGATTGCCTTCCGTCGTGCGGAACACGATTCCCGACTCGATTCCCTCGTGCCTGGCATAAGCCAACAGCGAATCCCTCAAGTAGGGCGGAATCTCCATTCTCCGGGTGTGCTGCCTTCTGGTGATGGAAAGGTTCCCCTCTCGCACGGCCTCCACGGTCACCTTTCCCAGCTCGGAAAAGCGCAGGTCCATGTGGCACAGCGTCTGGATGATCATCATGAGCCGGTAATCTTCCATATAAAG
>CANRJU010000137.1 GCA_947631075.1 uncultured Lachnospiraceae bacterium | reverse complement strand
GAGATTTTTTTCAGCCTCTCCCACTCGGCGGATCTGGTGATGTGCGCGGTGGCGGACGTCCCGGTGGGCTGTGATATTGAAAAAATAGTCCGCGCGCCCGACGGCGTGGCGGACCGCTATTTTACCGCGGGAGAGAGGGAGTATCTGTCAAACGCCTTGGATTTCCGGGAACGGGACCGGCGTTTTTTTCAGCTTTGGACGATGAAGGAGAGCTATCTCAAGATGACCGGCGAGGGGATTTTGGCGCCCCTTGAGAGCCTGGAGATGAATCCGGAAACCGGTGAAGTCCGGCGGATGGGGGAGCGGCAGTCTTGTCGGGTGGAGCGTATTCCGTGGGATAGGTATGAGATGGCAGTGTGTGTAGAATTGTAAGGCGAAATTATAGATAAGCGAAAGAGAAGATGGTTCGCTCAGAAATAAAGATTAGTGTGGAATCACGAGGAAGGGGGAAATTTTACTATGTGTACAGCAGTTAATTACAAAACAAAGGATTATTATTTTGGGCGCAGTCTGGATTATGAGTATTCCTATCATGAGACCGTGACGATAACGCCGAGGAATTATCCGTTTCATTTTCGAAAAGCCGGAAGTATGGAAAAGCATTACGCCATGATCGGGATGGCGTTCGTGGTAGAGGATTACCCGCTCTATTACGACGCGGTAAACGAAAAGGGTCTGGCTATGGCGGGACTTAATTTTCCGGGCAACGCGGATTACAAGGAGGAAGAAGAAGGAAAAGACAACGTGGCCTCTTTTGAATTTATCCCGTGGGTGCTGGGACAGTGCGCCGATCTGGATGAGGCGCGCCGCCTTTTGGCCCGCATGAATCTTGTGAATATCGGGTTCAGCAGTGAGCTCCCTCCGTCTCCGCTGCACTGGATTATCTCGGACAGAGAGGGTTCTCTGACGGTGGAATCCGTAAAAGAGGGACTGAAGGTCTATGAAAATCCGGTGGGCGTCCTCACCAACAACCCGCCCTTTGATATGCAGATGTTCCATCTGAACCACTATATGGGCCTCTCCACGGAGCCAATGGAAAATCATTTCAGCAAAGAGCTTCCGATGGAGGCGTACAGCCGCGGCATGGGCGCTCTGGGGCTGCCGGGCGATCTCTCCTCCGCTTCCCGTTTTGTAAAGGTGGCTTTTACAAAAATGAATGCCATCTCCGGGGATTCGGAATCCGAGAGCATTAGCCAGTTCTTTCATATTTTGGGGTCCGTGGCTCAGCAGAGAGGCTGCGTGCATCTGGGAGAGGGACAGTATGAGATCACCATCTACAGCTCCTGCTGCAATACGGATAAGGGAATTTATTATTACACCACTTATGAGAACAGCCAGATTACGGCGGTGGATATGCACCATGAGAATCTGGATGGCAGCGGACTGACGAATTATCCGCTGGTGGAAGGGCAGCATATTTTAAGGCAGAATTAGAGGGTTTTAACAAAATTTTTAATTATATAGAAATAAAAAATATGTATAAAGAAAATCCTATTGTAGAAATACAGTAGGATTTTTTATTTTTGGAGGGGATAGTGAAAATGGGAAAAACATATGGTTATGTGCGCGTATCAAGCACAGAGCAAAACGAGGACCGTCAGATGAGCGCTCTTGAAAAAGCGGGAGTTGTGAACGGATGGATCTATGTGGACAAGCAGTCGGGAAAGGATTTTCATCGTCCTAATTATATGAAACTGGTATCCCTGCTGCAAAAAGGAGACCTGCTCTATATCCTGAGCATCGACCGTCTGGGGCGTAATTATTCCGAGATATTAGAGCAGTGGCGTATACTTACCAAGGATATCGGGATTGATATCTGCGTGCTGGATATGCCGCTTCTGGATACCCGGCGGGGAAAAGATCTGATGGGAACCTTTATCGCCGATCTGGTATTACAGATTTTGTCTTTTGTGGCAGAGAATGAGCGAGAAAATATACGAAAAAGACAGGAACAGGGAATTATTGAGGCAAAAAAGAGAGGAGTGCGGTTTGGACGTCCGAAAATCAAAGTTCCCGCTAATTTTATGAGAACTGTAGAATCCTGGAAACAAGGAAATATAAACCTGGAAGAAGTACTGGAGAAGTGCAGGATGAGCAAGTCTACCTTTTACCGAAAGGTCCGGGAAATGCAGGAAAAATAAGAGATGCTGGAGGGAAGGTGTCAAAAGGTATAGTATTTGAGAAAGGCGAATTAAATACATATTCATTCACATAACAACATCTCGGTTCACTGAAACTCTGCTTTTTTAATAAGATTTTTTACATGATTTACAAAAATTATTGATTTTATCGACAATAGATGGTAAAATGATATGTGTGTAAGAAACAGGGTGTCAAAATGTATACTTTTTGACACTGCATTAAATAAGAAAGGAAAAAAACATGAAAAGAATTTTAACTATTGTATTGACTTTGTCCATGTTAGTGTCACTTGTAACGGGGATGCCCTGCAAAGAGGCAAAGGCGGCCGGTTATGAAAGCGCGGTGCAGCTTCAGACAGATGGCGAGTGGTACGGTGATTACTGGGTCACACAAACAGAAACGGATAACTGGCACAAGATTATAGTCCCGTTTGATGGCAAATTAACCATTAAACTGATGTGTTATTTGGACAGGATGACATTTGAGTTTTATAATGAGGATATCTCGAAGAAATTTACAGATGAGACTTGGTATCATGGGACAGAAACATCTCCCACTACAGAGACATATGAGTATGTGTTAAGCGCAGGTACTTATTACGTCCATGCGGCAAACTACTATCCGGAATATGAGCAGTACTCTGGAAGATATAAAATTCAAGCTAGTTTTAAAGAATTTGGGACGAACAACAAAGGAGCTGATTCCTATGATTCGCCGTTGCAGCTTCCGGCTGGCCGTGAGATGGTAGGCGCTATGACAGAAACAGAAGAAGTGGACTGGTACCGTCTGGACGTTCCGAAGGATGGAAGATATACTGTTAAATTGGCAGCATATTTGGAAAGAATAAGTTATGAGTTTTACAATGCGGATTTATCACAGCGCCTCACAGATGAAACCTATTTTCATGGAAAAGAGGATTCGCCTGTTACCAAGGTATATAATTATACCTTGAGCGCAGGTACCTACTATATAAAACTTGAAAAAAGCTATTATACGGGAAAATACACAGTTTCATGGGAAGCCCTGAACGCGGCAAACTGCAGCCATGAATACAGCAGTACATATGTAGCGCCGACCTATTTGAAAAAAGGGTATACGCTTTATGAATGTAAGATATGCGGCGCAACCTATAAGGATAATTATGTCGCCAAGAAAAAACTGAGCCAGGGATATATTTCTTCTTACTCATATGTAAAGGGTAAGACCATACATTTGCGCTGGAGCACGGTAGGTGACGCTTCCGGATATCAGATCCGGTGGTCCCGCAAGAAATCCATGAAGTCGGGCGTAAAAACCAAAAAGATAAAAGTACAGAGCAAATCAGAATGCTCTATTACAAAGCTGACAAAGAAGAAAAATTATTATGTACAGCTGCGTCCCTATAAAAATATTGAGGGAAAAGTTGTTTATGGGGATTGGTCCGCAAAAGCTCAATTTAAAACAAAATAAGTTCCGTTCATGTTCATTTTAATAAAAAGAGAACCTGATGTCGCGCGTGCGATGTCGGGTTCTTTTTTTTGCATAATAGGGATTTAAGTGACAAATGAAACATTTTATGGTAAAATTAAAAATGAATACATATTTTCTCGTTTATTGATTTGTTTGTGGGGATTGTGGAGGAATGAGGATTGCATATAAAAATGTGACGAAATGCAAAGAGAAAGCAACTAATTAGTCTGAAAATTGGAATAGGTAACTTCATTAGACTGTGATGCTGTTATATTTTCTGTTGAGTTAAAGGGGATTAACATATGGATATTAAAAAACTAATTGGAGAGACTACCGAATATGATAAAAAACAAGCAGTTGAAAAGAAAAAAATAAAGAATTGGTGTAAGAGTGTCAGTGCGTTTGCAAATACAATTGGAGGCTCTTTGATATTTGGTATTTCAGATAACGATGAAATTGTCGGTGTTATCAATATTAAGAGTGATTCTGAATTTATCAGCCAGAAAATCAAAGAGAGAATAAGTCCAATACCAGCATTTAATTTGCGTTTTGAAATGATTGACGAAAAGAAATTAATCATAGTAGATGTTATAGCTGGCAAAGATACACCATATTATTATGTTGGAGATGGAATGACAGAAGCATACATCCGAGTAGGAAATGAAAGTGTAGTAGCGAATGCGGCAGAATTGAGAAGACTTGTTTTGCGTGGTACAAATGAAACTTATGATTCACAAAGTTCAGGTTGCCAGATTACAGATTATGCGTTTACAAAACTGAGAGAGCGCTATAAAAAAGTGACAGGGAAAAGTTTTGAAAATAAGGATTTTGAATCATTTGAACTTGTGGATGCTAATGGGATATTAACAAATGCGGGAGCACTTTTGGCGGATGAATGTCCTATCAAACATTCCAGAGTGTTCTGTGTGCGTTGGAATGGGATCAATAAGTCTAATGGGAAAGGGGAAGCTTATGACAGCGCGGAGTATTCTGGCAGTCTTATTTCTCTGTTAAATGAGAGCGTGGCATTTGTCAGAAGAAATATGCGTATGGCATGGCGTAAACTACCGGATTCAAGAGAGAATATGCCAGATTATATGGAACGTGGATATTTTGAAGCACTTGTAAATGGACTCATTCATAGGGATTATCTGGAGCTTGGAAGTGAGGTTCATGTAGATATGTTTGATGATCGTATGGAGATTTATTCGCCCGGCGGTATGGTTGATGGAACAATGATTCAAAACTTGAATCTGGAGCAAGTTCCATCTAAAAGAAGAAATCCTGTGCTTGCAGATGTGTTTGCCCGATTGGATTATATGGAACGAAATGGAAGTGGAATAGGAAAAATTATTGATTCCTGTGAGTTTGCGGTAAATTACACTGACAAAAAAGCACCGATTTTTTATTCGGATATGTCGCAGTTTAGAGTAACTTTGCCAAATATGAACTATGTTGTGCACGAAAAACAGGATACCAATGATTTTCAAAGCTCAGCTTCTAAAGCTCCAAAGCTCACAAAAAATGCTTTAGAAAAAGCTTTTGAGAATCAGGTTATGAAACTTATGAGGGAAAAGCCTTCTGTTACGCAATTAGAAATAGCCAAACACCTTGAACTTTCAAGAACTAAAGTTCAAAGCGTGATTAGAGAGCTTTTGAAAAGTGGGAAAGTTGAGCGGATCGGTGGTAAACGATATGGGAAATGGAATGTCAAAGTGTAGATAGAACGAATTATATTTGTGATAAAGATTTTGTGTGGGTACAAAATGAGTACACCAGTATTAAGAGCTTATAAATGAATGACAAAACCGCAACAAAAGATATGGCGGTAGGTTTTAGAAATTCGACAGAAAAAATATTGCAAAAATTTCATCAAGCTGAATGAATCACATACCGTTTCGAGGGCTTGATTATGAGCATCACGACCAGAGTAGCCACGGCAGTTACAAAAAGGCTGAGGGGATAGACCTGCATGATGGTCTGGAAGGACGGCGTCATCCTAAATACGGTAAATATCCACGTCAGCCGCACGCCGCAGACGCCGATGACGGAGCACGCCGCCGGGATAAAGGACACGCCGAATCCGCGCAGGTAACCGGACATGGTTTCCTGGGCAAAGCTGAATATGTAGGCAAAGAAAATATATTGCAGGCGGATCTGTCCGGCGCGGATGACGTCCGGGTCTGTGTTAAAAATCCGGAGCAGCTGCGAGCTGAACAGGAGTATCAGCGCGCAGATCACAAAGGTGCCGAGGGCGCTCTGCAGCAGGCACAGGCTCAGCACGCGCTTACACCGGTCATTTTTCCCGGCGCCGTAATTCTGGCCCACGAAGGTGGTACAGGCCTGGCCGAAGGAGTTCATGATATAGTAGGCAAATATTTCAAGGTTGTAGGCAGCGGAAGAAGCTGCCATAACCGTTGTGCCGAGGCTGTTGACCGCGGACTGGATGATGATATTCGCGAAGGAAAAGACCATGCCCTGGACGCCTGCGGGTATGCCTATTTTCAAAATCTGGACCAGGACGTCGGTGTGAACGCGCAGCTTTGAAAACTGAATTTTAACCACGAGCTCTGTCCTGAGCAGCGAGATAAATAATATGGCGGAGCTGACCAAGTTTGCGATTACGGTTGCAGTCGCGACGCCGTCTACGTCCATGCCCAGCCCTAAGACAAGGCAGAGATTGAGAATCACATTTAAGACGCCGGATATGATCAGGGCGATCAGCGGCATTTTGGTGTTCCCGCAGCTACGGAAAATAGCGGATTCAAAATTGTAGAGCAGAATGACCGGCATGCCCAGCAGATAAATTCTTAAATATTTCACGGCAAGCGGAAATACCTCCTGGGGCACATCCAGCATTTCTACTACGTTCGGGGCAAATAATTCTCCTAATATGGTAAGGAAAATGCCGCCGAGGACTGCCACGATTACCGAGGTATGTACCGCCTTGGACACTTGCGCCTTATTTTTCTGACCGATGGATTTGGCGAGAAATACATTGCTTCCGAGGGATACTCCCACGAACAGATTTACGAGCAGGCCAATGACCGGGGCGTTGCCCCCCACGGCCGCCATGGCTTCTTTTCCGGAAAAACGTCCTACTACGGCCACATCGGCGGCGTTGAATAATTGCTGGAGTATGCCTGTGATGGCAAGCGGTATCGTGTATTTTATAATTTTGTCTCCCAGAGTGCCATTTGTCATGTCTACACGTTTGCTCATACCTGGAACCTTCTTTCTGATCTGTCACATGTAATGATGATGTCGGAGCCAAAAGGATTTTGCCCCTTGACGCTATATTATAATGATATCACAATTCCGGAAAATAAACAATACAACTTAAATTTGAGTTTCCCCATTTTTCTGAAGGACAGCTGTAGTTTAAAATAAGAAATGCAAAAACACATCCTAAATGTTAT
>CANRJU010000136.1 GCA_947631075.1 uncultured Lachnospiraceae bacterium | reverse complement strand
CTCTGCATAAGTGATTGCTGAAATACACAATTCTTCTGGATCATGCGAAAGGAATTTTTTGAAAATGAATCCCGGCGATGAAGTCCGGATTCTGGGACCGCTTGGCAACGGATTTCCCCTCGCGGAGTGCGACGGCGAAAAGAGAGCTGTTCTGATTGGCGGAGGTATTGGAATCCCGCCGCTCTTGGAGCTTGCGCGGCAGTTGGGCGGAGAGACTACAGTTGTAGTCGGCTATCGAAACGCAGATACATTTCTCCTGGAGGAGCTGCGAGAGGCGGCGGACCGGGTGGTAATCGCCACCGAGGACGGGAGCCTGGGAGTAAAGGGCAACGTCATAGACGCCATTTTGGAGGAAGGAGTTCAGGGCGACGTGGTCTATTCCTGCGGTCCCCTTCCGATGCTGAGGGGCGTGAAGGAGTGGGCGTGCAAAAACGGTGTGCCGGCGTGGATTTCGATGGAGGAGAGAATGGCGTGCGGCGTGGGAGCCTGCCTTGCCTGCGTGTGCAAGTCTACAGAAGTAGATAGCCATTCTAACGTACATAATAAGAGAATCTGCAAGGACGGGCCGGTCTTTCTTGCGACAGATATAGAATTAGAATAATATATATTGTAGCAACAGAATATAGTGCGACAACAGATTGTGCAATAGTTATTGAATCTGAGAAAAAGAAAGGGAAACGAGAGTATGAGTGAAAAACTGCGCGTCAATTTTGCCAGCGTGACATTTGAGAATCCGGTGACGACGGCGTCCGGCACCTTTGGCTCCGGCATGGAATACAGCGATTTTGTGGATCTGGAGAAGTTAGGCGCCGTGACGACCAAGGGAGTGGCGAATGTGCCGTGGCCGGGCAACCCCACGCCGAGAATCGCGGAGACGCATGGGGGGATGCTCAACGCCATCGGCCTGCAGAATCCGGGCATAGACACATTTATCCATCGCGACCTGGCGTTTCTACACGAGAAGAACGCCAGAATTATCGTAAATGTGTGCGGTCGCTCTATGGAAGATTATGTGGATGTGGTGGAGCGTCTGGCGGAGGAAGATGTGGATCTTCTGGAAATCAATATCTCCTGTCCCAATGTCAAGGCGGGAGGAATTGCCTTCGGACAAAAGCCGGAAATGGCGGAGGAGATTACGAAGGCAGTGAAACGGGCTGCCAGGCAGCCTGTGATTATGAAGCTGAGTCCCAATGTGACCGATATCACAGAGATGGCGAGGGCGGTAGAGGCCGGCGGAGCGGACGGGGTGTCTTTGATCAATACGCTGACGGGAATGAAAATTGATGTGAATCGGCGCTGCTTTGCCCTGGCGAATCAGACCGGAGGCATGTCCGGTCCCTGCGTGAAGCCGGTGGCGGTGCGCATGGTGTATCAGGTGGCTCACGCGGTGAAAATTCCGGTTCTCGGCATGGGCGGCATCCAGAACACGGAGGACGCGCTGGAGTTTCTCATGGCGGGCGCCACGATGGTGGCAGTCGGGACGGCCAATTTCTTCAATCCCTGCGCCACGTCCCAGATCATCGACGGGCTGGAGGAATACGCGGAGCGGGAGCAGTTAAATAATATTACGGACATTGTGGGATGCGTATGAGCGCGAAAAAGAGCAAGGGCATTTTCTTTATTATCCTGTCCGCTTTCTGCTTTGCCCTGATGAATATGTTTGTGAGGCTATCGGGGGATTTGCCGTCGGTGCAGAAAAGTTTTTTTCGCAATCTGGTGGCGTTCGGATTTGCCGTCTTTCTTCTGATGAGGGATAAAAAAACGAATCCGGTCAGAAATTCGGATTCAGCCGGAAATCCGAGAGAGGTTCCGGGAGGCGGATTTTTGACAGGAGCAAAAAAATCACGGAGCGCATTTGCAGTTAGAAAGTGCGTTCCGGGAGTCAGATTTTTCATAGGAGCCAGGAGAGGGAATCTGAAGTATCTGCTGATCCGCTCGGTGGCGGGGACGCTGGGCATTTTGTGCAATTTTTACGCCGTGGACCATCTGGTTCTGTCCGACGCGTCCATGCTCAACAAGATGTCGCCGTTCTTTGCGATTATATTCAGTATTTTTGTGCTGAAGGAGAGAATCCGCCTGCCCCAGCTTGCCATTGTGACGGGGGCCTTTCTGGGGAGCCTGCTGATTTTAAAGCCAACGGGCAGTTCACTGATTTCCCTTCCAGCGCTCATCGGCCTTTTGGGCGGCATGGCGGCGGGACTTGCTTATACCTATGTGCGCCTGTTGGGAGAGCGGGGCGAAAAGGGCGCTTTTGTAGTGGCGTTTTTTTCCGGTTTTTCCTGTCTGGTGACATTGCCGTTTTTGATTTTTGACTTTCATTTTATGTCCGGGATGCAGGTGGCGTATCTGCTGCTTGCGGGACTCGCCGCGGCGGGAGGGCAGTTTTCTATCACGGCGGCCTATTTTCACGCGCCGGCCAGAGAGATTTCTGTGTACGATTACTCCCAGATCCTTTTTTCCGCGCTGCTCGGCTTTCTGGTGTTTTCCCAGACGCCGGACCTGCTCAGCGTGATCGGGTATGCCGTGATTATTCTGATGGCCGTGCTTATGTTCACGAGGACTGCGCGGCTTACCAAAAAAGAAGGCATAGTAGTGAAAAATATATAACCGAAAGGAGAGTTTGAACATATGGAGAGTTACAAAAATGAGTTTATTGAGTTTATGGTTGAGGCAGGAGTTCTGAAATTTGGGGATTTCACGTTGAAAAGCGGGCGCAAGTCTCCCTTTTTCATGAATGCGGGGGCCTATGTGACGGGATCCCAGTTAAAACGGCTGGGAGAGTATTACGCGAAGGCCATTCACGACCGGTACGGCGATGATTTTGACGTGCTGTTCGGCCCGGCTTACAAGGGGATTCCCCTGGGCGTGGCGACGGTAATCGCCTTTTCAGAGCTGTACGGAAAGGAGATCCGCTACTGCTCCAACCGCAAGGAAGTGAAGGACCACGGGGATGTGGGAATCCTTCTGGGAAGCAAAATACAGGATGGAGACAGGGTGGTAATCATTGAGGATGTGACGACTTCCGGCAAGTCCATTGAGGAGACGTTCCCGATTTTAAAGGCTCAGGGCGACGTGGAAATCGTGGGTCTGATGGTGTCCTTGAATCGCATGGAGCAGGGAAAGAGCGGTGACAGGACGATGACGGCGCTGGACGAGATACAAAAGACGTACGGGTTCGCCGCCGAGGCCATCGTCACGATGGAGGAGGTCGTTGAGCGCCTCTACAATAAAGAGTGTCACGGCCAGGTGGTGATCGACGACGCCATTAAGAGCGCCATTGATAAATACTATGAGCAGTATGGGGTAGACAATTAATTCTCGAAATTCTTTTTACAGATATTGTAAATCCTCCGTTGGGAAGGGCGTAAAGCGCCAAAACGGAGGATTTTTGTCGTTTTACGCTGAAAAATCGGCACTTTTCACAAAATTTTCTTTAATCTTTTGTGCAAATTTGACAATTTACAAATCGAAAAGACAATGCTATGATGGAGCCATTCCACCCGAAAACTGAATGAAAGGAGAGGCAAGTTTGAAAGTTGCTTTTTGGAGCAATATACGGGGGAGATCATGTGTCACAAGCAATCTGGCTTGTATCAGCGTGTTATCGATCTTGGGTTCTCACAGAGCGGATCACCGGACGATCGTTTTTGAGAACCATCAGAACATTATCAATCTTGGCAGTGCATTATTCAGCCAAAATTCAAAAACAGCAGTAAGCGAAAAGGGAAGCTATTATGTAGAGAGCGGATTGAGCCGGGTGCTGCATTCGCTGGAGCAGGGAAAGGAGCTTCCGGAACAGAGCCTGTTTCACTTCGCGGAGGATTATCTGGGCAAGCAGTTATTTTATCTGCCGGCCCTCAGCGTGGAAAACGCGGACGTATTGGAGTACCGATTGGAGCGGGAGTGCGTGCCCGCCATGAATTATCTGGAAAAACACAGCGACTTAGTGATGGTCGATACGTCCTCGGCGCCTTTGATCAGTTCCAGAAAAATATTGCAGCAGGCGGATCTGGTAGTGGTCAATCTGACCCAGAACAGCTCTATGCTGGATCATTTTTTTAACAATTATTCCGTGATTCGGGAGAAGGCGTTTTATCTGATGGGAGATTATGACAGGGATTCTAAACTGACCAAAAAGGAAATTATGGACCGGTATGGGATATCCGGCGATTCTATAGCCACGATTCCCCACAACATTCATTTTTCCGATGCGGTCTCGGAGGGGAATCTGATTCCCTTTCTGCTTCAAAATTACCATTGCGGGGAAAATAACCCGGACTACGCGTTTATCAGCGGCGCCAGGGAGGCGGCGAATTTATTTTGCAGCCGTCTGAGGCAGTGTTCCCGCGCGGAACAGTAAACCTGTGTGGAACAGTGTACCTGCCGGATGCAATGTATCTATTTGGATACATTGTAGTACGTCTTGAGCAGTGTAACGGGAAGGAGGCGTGAGAATAAGAAAAAGAAAATGTAAATATATAATCGGCATGTTCGTCGGGATGCTGGCGTTGCTGTGGTTTTTGTCACCCCAGCCTGCGCTGTATGGACGGTCCGGCAACTCGGTGTATGTGGACAGTTTTTCTGAATTGAAAACGGCTCTGCAGGCGGAGGGCTTTTCCGTGATTTTTCTGAAAAAGGACATTGCCCTGACCGAATCTGTGCAGGTCACCAAAACGGTGAAAATACAGGGGAATGGCCGCCGGCTCTATCGCGGAAGGCAGAACGGCGGGACGCTGATTCAGGTCGCGGGGGGAACGCTGACCTTTGCGGAGACGGAGGTCTCCGGAGAGGACATGCCCTTAGAGGGGACGGCGAGCCTGCTGAGCGTGCGTCGGGGAGCCTGCCTGTGCCTGGAAAGCGGCAGCATTACGGGCGGGCGCAACAGCGCCGGAGGCCCCGCCATACGGGTGGAATCGGGCGGAGCCTTCGAAATGCAGGGCGGGATGATCGCGGGCAATCAGGCCAGGGCCACAGGTAAAAGTGAGGGAAAAGACGCCCGGGGAGGCGCCGTGTACAATGGAGGAACGGTCGAGATTTTCGGCGGAACGATCTGCCAGAACCGGGCGTCCGGCTTCCAGGGAAGCGGCGGCCTGGGCGGAGCGGTGTACAACGCGGCGGGGGCGTTGTTCCGAAATTCGGGTGGAACCATTCGGGACAACGATTCCCGGTCCGGCGGAGACATTTATTCGGAGGGCGTCAGACAGGAGGTCGTCTCTCCCGCACCGGACGCGGCGAAGAAGGAGCCGGGAGGCGCCGACGCCTATCAGAAAGCAGAGCGCGGCAAAAAGAAGCAGTCCGGGAAAAAGAAGCAGACCCCGAAAGGAGCAGAAAAAAACAAAAACAAAGAAAACAAAGGAAACAAAAAAAAGAAAGAAAACACAGAGCGCACGGATGAAACAGGGCGCGCAGAGGATGGCCCTTCTGCCGGGGACCAGAGCCCTGACGGGAACAGGGGCGAAAAAGAGGCCCCGCTGCCGGAAATTCATGTTTCTCCCCGATTTTTCTTTGACTGGGAAGTTCAGAATTACCGGGAAGAACAGTGGGAGCGGGAACTGTCCGCCTATCGGGGCGGGGAGAGGACGCGCTGGAGCTGGCGAGGGCTTTTATCGGATAAGCCGGGAACATACAGCGTGAAAATGCGGATCGGAAAAAGGAGCGTGACGATTCCCGTGACGATTGTGTCAGAGTGGGAGGAGCCGGAAACTCATCTGCAGTTTTGCGAGCCAGAGGGATTGCCTGCCGAGGAGGTCTGGTATTTTTCATCTGATGATCTGAAATCCGTCCGTCAGTGGATGAAGGGGAGGGAGGATCTGTTTTCCCAGGCGGCCAACAGGGAATTTGGACGGATATTTGGAAGGAGGAACTGATGAATGATTTTCAGAAGAAGTATTTATTAAAACGAGAGGATTTCGGGATTTTGTACCCCTATGTGATCTCAGACACGGTGACGGACATCAACTGGAACGGCAGCCAGCTCTGGATCGACGATCTGGAAAAGGGACGGTATATGGCGCCGGAGGTGCTCACGGACAGTTTTGTGGATCGCTTTGTGCTGCTGCTGGCCAATGTGACCAGCGTGCCCTTTAACCGGTCAAATCCGGTGCTGGAGGCGGAGACGGAGGAGCTGAGGATCAGCGTGGTCCACTCCTGCGTGGCCCATTCCGGATCGACTATATCGCTGAGGAAGATTCCGGCGGTGAGAAGGATGGAAAAAAGCGAGATGATCCGCAGCGGGTATTGCAGCGAGGACATCTGTAATTTTCTGGTCTACGCGATCCAGGCGCACTGCACGATTGCCATATGCGGCCTGCCGGGGGCGGGAAAGACGGAACTCTTGAAGTTTCTCACGAAGTTTATACCGGCGGAGGAGCGGGTGATTACCATCGAGGATGTGCTGGAGATTCACTATCCGCAGATCAATCCGAACAAGGACTGCATCGAGATGAAGGTGGCGGAAAATTTTACATATTCCGAGGCAATCCGGGCCAGCCTCCGCCAATTTCCCAAATGGCTGATTCTGTCGGAGGCGCGATCTGTGGAGGCACGGCCGCTGTTGGAGTCTTTGAGTACGGGGACCCGGGGACTGACGACCATGCACACGGACGACGTGCGCAATATTCCGGACCGCATGAAGAATATGGCGGGGGGCGTGGAGGATCTGACGCGCATTGAAAACGACACATATCGATTTATCGACATCGGAATCCTTGTAAAGAGCGGCGTGGACGAGAGCGGGAGGATACAGCGCAGAGTGGATCAGATCGGCGTATTTGACCGCTACGGAATCGAGTGGAAGGAGACGGTAAATGAGATTACTATGGTGGTAGAGGACGGGAAAATCGTGAGCCGGAAACTGCCGGTCAATATTGCCAGGAGATTTAAGGAGGCGGGCATCTTGTACCCGCTGGGGGCGCCGTCATGAGAGGGTATCTTTTGTCAGCCGCGGCGTGGGCCGCCGGAACCGGACTCTGCCATGTGCTGTTCGGGATGCCGGTGTGGGGGTGCGCGGCC
>CANRJU010000135.1 GCA_947631075.1 uncultured Lachnospiraceae bacterium | reverse complement strand
ATGCCGAGGGCCGCGGACAGCATCAGGAACATAAGGAGCAGTCCGAGGCATCCGGATATGAACGAGGACGACACGGTCTGCCATACCCTGAGGCCCGCATAGCGCGCCATTCCCATCCGCTGGACGCGCGGGCAGACGGCTCCCGATTCATAATCCCTCGCATACAGACCGCTCCCCAGGAACATGGCCAGGCACAGGCCGACATTCTCGATTATCCCCGACGTCGACATGAAATTCCTGAGAACGCTTCCCGACAGGTTCCTTATGCCCTTCATGACGACAGCATACCCTGAACAGAAATCCGCTGCGGCGCACAGCGCGGTGAGCACGGACACCAGCAGGAGCTTCCCCGCCGACAGCCACCGCCCGCTCTCCCAGACGAGCCTCCCTGCCGCCCTCCTCATCATAACATTCATCCCCATGCCTTTTCCTCCTTCAGCACCTCTCCGGTGTGGGCGTCATATACAAACTCGTACCTTACCGTGCCCTGTTCTTCCATGCTGTACACGGTCACGTCCCAGACCGGCAGGTACACAGGCTTCACGATGCCCTCTGACCCGTCAGAGAAATAGCCGGTATAGACCAGCGACAGATCCGATATCAGGCGCGGGGAAGCCAGGATCCGCCCTTCATAGTAGTCCTTTATTTTCGCGAGCACCTCATTCGGGCCTATGACGGGCGCCTCCTTCTGGCAGACGTCCCCCGCTTCCCGAAAATCGGTGACGTCGATTTCCGTAATCCCGTCGGCGTCCACGCGGAAATTCTGCACACGTTCGGATTGCGGTAACAGGGTTTCCTTTCCCAAATCTGCCCAGTAGCACAGATCGTCCATCTCCTTGTCGGGATCCAGCCTGTAATTTAGCCCGATATCATAGATCGGGAGGCCGTCCAGATCATAATAGAGCTCAAAAAGGGCGTGCTCCCCTCCCGCGCTGCTCTCCCGGCCGTTCTCCACAAGCAGCTCCCGGTTCTTTTTGCCGACCGGCACCAGGTTGTACCTCTCATGGACCTTCCGCCCGGTGAGCGCCTCCAGAAATTCCCGGAACTTCCCTGCCTGTTCTTCCGGATCCTCCAGAAAGGACAGGTCATTGTTGCGCCCGGACATCGGGACTGCCTGACGGATTGCGTATTCGACATCCATATCCGGCCTTTCCTTCATCTTAAACCAGACCCATGCGCAATAGAAGGGCGAACTGTAGGGAAGCCCCTTCTGCATGCCGCCCCAGTCCCCCTGAAAACGATAGGTCCTTCCGTTGTCTCCCTTATACTTCTGATGGATCTGCCTGTTTTTCAAAGTGAAGCCCTGCTCCCTGAACGCTCCCGGCTCCAGAGCCTCTAGCGCCTCCTGCCATTCTTCCTGCGTGCGGCGGAACAGGGTGGGGGACTTTTTAAACTGCTCCGCGCTTTCCCCCTCATCCGTCTCACAGAATATCTTCACATAATAAGTGGCATAGCTTTTCTCATAGTCCTCCCGTGGCGAGATGTCCGCGTCCACCGCAAGGTTCTCCTCCATCTGGAACGAGGCGTGCCCGCTCTCCAGCTCCTCCTCCGTGAAGGAAGTCCGTCCTCCCCCTGCCGTCTCCGATTCTGCCCCGCCCCCACAGGAGCACAGGCACAGAATCGAGGATGCAAGAAGCAGCGAGAGTATCTTTTTGCTCCCTATCTTCATAAAAATCACCTGCTTATAAATAAATATCTATACTGTCAAAACAGTTCCCCCGCCCGTGCGGTCGGCACACCAAAAATCAGCCGCATGTATCGCAGAGGGCAGGGGATCTTATTCATTTTTTTTGCCCGACTATTACGGTGTAAACGTATAGGTAACATCAAGTACATCAGATCTTGAAGAATTCGACATGCCGAATACCGGACGGAATAAATTTCCCTTTTTCCCTTTTCCATCCATGTACGTCAGCGTCTTTGTAGTGCTGACCCTGATTGCTCTAAACGTCGCGGCTTCTGCACACGCCAGATTGCCATATTTGTTTAGGATGTTGACTGAAATAGTGTCGTCCGTCGGAACAACGCTAGTTATAGTAATTTTTGCGTCCGTACCTGTAGCCGTAGTTTTTTCAGTTTCAGTACGGGCGTTTACCGATTCTCCACGGCCCACTGTTATTGAGCCGGAACTGGTATCTGCCAGCGCAATACTACCGCCCATAATCATCCCTGAGACAGCCAGCATTACTGCCATTACTTTAATCATCTTTTTTCTAAAATAACTCATGTTTCGTTTCCTCCTTCTATTCATTTTGAACTTAGATTTAAAATTTCTTTTAGAGATTCCTCTGGCAATTACCGCCTATCTATGGTATGGTAATTGTGTGTTATTTTTTTTGGCGTTCTTTTCAGTATGCCATTGTCAGATGGCTACATTATGAAAAGAACGCTTACTTCAATGGAATCTCTGTAAAAGACTACACATTTATAGTTCATACATTCTTTCACCACCTTTCCGAAGCGTATTATGTGACAAGCAATAAAAAATGTAACTGCGTTTTTTCATCATCTGTCACACATCCGCCTTTTGTCGGTTTAAAACATCAGCAGGATACAGTATTGCTGTACTGCGTTGTTTTCTCGGATTTTTCTCCCTTATAGACGGTATAAACTCCTTTCACCCGATACTTGCCGGAAGATACCGACTTGGTCTTTTCCAGTGAGCAATATGCAGAATTTTCCGTCTTTTCATAAGCCTCCACTTTGCTCCAGCCGCCATCTGTGTATTTCTGCAATACCAGCTTTACATGGATCTTCGTGGCAGTACCAGTTATGCCTTTCACTCTGCCTGTTATGGTCGCGGATTTCCCGCTTATGGAAAGATTGGTAAAGAGGGTGCTCGTATACAGGTAACAGGGCGAGACCGTTCCTCCACCCCCGACAGCCGATATCGCCTTCGCGTTTCCCGTCTGCACTGGCGTCAGGCACAGAGCGCCTGCCAACACAAATGATAGCCACATGTTTCTTTTTTTCATCTTTTCATCCATCCTTTCTCTGCGAATACCGTCCGGTATTCATTGCTTCATATATAATAACTCCGCAAATTGACAAAATGGGACAAAATTTTTGAAATTTTTTTATTTTTTTCAAAAAATTTTTTCTTACTCTTTTACAGCGACGCTCTCCGCCACTTTAAGGACCTCCTCCTTTCCCAAGCTGCTACTTATGGTAAAGATATACTCGTTCGTCGCCCACACTAAGATCGTCTCTCCCTTTTTGATGTTCATCTGACCTTCATACCCCTGTATTACGACCGTTTCGCGCTTCATATTCTCAGAGTCAATGGAAATTGTGGCATTTATTGTATCCTGACTAAACCATATATCCTTCTTTCCCCTTACATACTCCTGCGTGTAGCCGATTCCTCCAACTAAATCATCAACCGCCAGCTCAAACCCATCCGGGATATAGGTCGGCTCATATATTGTCTCCAGCGTCTGCGGAGGCTGGGAGGCTTCTTCCTTCTGCTCGCTCTGCTTGTAGCGGAAGTCGTCGTGGGAATCTCCCTTATCTACGAACCACTGCGTCAGCGTCCGTATAAATCCAATCTGGCTGGCCTCCGCGGTAAAGGCAGAGGCAATCCCCACTGTCAGCACCAGCATGACAGCGGCGGCAATCCGCGCCCTTCTCCGGTACCCGGTCCGCTCCTTTTTCTTCCTCATCCGTCCCGCCTCGTACAGCATTTCCCAGTCCCGGTCCGGCTCCGTCTCGTCCGACTCCCACGCCTTTTCTTCCATTTCTTTTGTCGCGATATCCTGAGCCTGGCGGAAGGCCTCCTTCAGAACTTTCTCATCAATCTTCATGGCTCACACCCCATTTCTCTCAATTTTTCTCTCAACAGTTTCTTTCCTCTCTGGAGCCGCTTCCGCACCGTCTCCGGCTTTTGCCCCAGCGCGGACGCGATCTCCCTGTAACTCATTTCCTGAATCAGTTCCATATACATACAGTCCCGGTACCGGTCCGGCAGTGCCAGAATCGCCTCCACTACGCGCTGCATCAGATCCTTTTCGCTGCTTGTCTCCTGCGGATCCGCCCCGGTGCGCTCATCCGGCAGGTTGTCCGGCAGCTCCGCCATACCGGCCCGGTTCCGTTCTCTCAACATGTTCAGAGACACGTTCTTACATATAATAACCAAAAAATTCTTCGTTTTGGGACAAATCGGCTCGGAAATTTTTGATAAATTTTCCGCAACGCGCATAAATGTCTCCTGAACGGCGTCCTCCGCGTCTTCATTATTATGTAAAATCTGGTAGGCGACATGGTATATGAGCTGGTGGTATTTCGCGTATATGCGCCGGAACTTCTCCCGGTCCTCTGCCCCCTCTATTTCCCGCATAAATCGTATCATCTTTGATCTCCTGGAATTATCTGTGTTCTGCTGTAATCTTTTCGTCCTCATTTCCCAATAAAAATTTCCACATAGATATATTGTATCAAATTGCTGGCAGGATAACAATTTGATATTAATAAATAACATCTGTTGACCGATATAATATATGAGACGGCTATCGGAATCACTGACTGGGAACTCTTGCTCCGGAATGGAGGTTCGTGTGATGGAGATTACAATGGGTATGTTTATGTGGTTTTACAAGCAGTGCCGGGTATATTTCGCGATTCAGTTGGGATGGTGCGTGTGGATTTCGCTTTTTCTGCTCGTTTTAGTCCTGGCGCTGCGGCAGATTTTTCAAAAAAGAACATTTTTAAGGGGAATGCTGTGGGGAGTGTTTTTGCTGACGCCCTTTGCGGGCAGGCTGGAGCTGTTCTATGACGAAAACCCGATTGCCCGGATTTTTTTGCGGTGGCACGTTTTCTGCGTCCAGCATCCGGTCGCGGGGGACCTGTACCTGGCCGGCATGGCGGTCAGCGCGTTTCTCATTTTCCGCCGGCGCGTGAAGCTCGCCCGCCTTGTCGGGGAGATGGAACAGAGGCCGTGGGGCGGCCGGAAAATTTTTGTGAACCGGGAGCCGGCCACGCCGTACGCCATAGGAGCGCTGCGCCCGAAAATCGTGATTCCCGCCGTGATGCTGGAACGGCTTGACGAGGAAGAATTGAGGACGGTCATTCTCCACGAGCGGACACACATCCGGCTGGGGCATTTGTGGGTGTATCTGCTGTGGGATATTTTGCGCGTGATTTTGTGGCCGAATATTTTTCTTTCTCTCAGCATGAAATTTCTAAAAAAGGATATGGAAGATATCTGCGACAGGGCGGTCATGCAGCGGGGCGGCCTCACGTCTTATGAATATGGAAATGTCCTGTTAAAAAGCGTAAAGCTCCTGCGGTCGGAGCAGGCGCCGGAAAGTCTGGCGGCTTTCGCGGGGGAGCGCGATAACCGGGAACTGCGGCGGCGCTTTCAGAAGGTGGCGGAGCATACGCCCTATCGAAAAGGCCGGACGGCGCTTATGTGCGTGATGGGCGGGCTTCTTCTGGCGGGCGCGCTGTTCGGAATCCGGCAGGCTTCTTTTCCCAAATACACGGAGATGGCGGGGATCAGCCTGGTAGACCAGAAGGGAAATTATTTTTTTCTCCCGCCGAGCAGCGAGCTTGACAGGGCTTTCCGCGCGGACGGGAGCCGTATTTATCTGAACCGGGACGCCTTTGAGGAAGTTCTGCGGGAAAATGAAATCCCGGAGCAGACGGAAGGCTTCTGGATCGGATTCGACGCGTACATGAAAATGCCGGGAATCGGCGATACGCCCAATGTGATTTATGTGGATTACAGCGGAGACCAGCCGGATTTGGAAATACCTTATAAGGATGGGCAGAAAACATTTTTTGCCTGCATGTTTAAATATTTTGTTTGATATTTATTGGGTATTTAATTATTTTTGCTATTTGGCGTTAAATGATTGGAATGTTATTTTTATTGACATTTATTAAAAAGGATTGGAGGAAAAATTATGGCAGTAAAAGTGGGAAACAGCTGGGTTTCGGAGGCGGCGTACGACTACGCGAAAGGAAAAATGGAGGCCGAGAGCGCGGCTGAGGGCAGGGAAACGGACAAGAAAAACAGCGTGCTAAGCGAATTGAAGGAGAAATATTCGGACGTCAAATTTTCTACAAACACGGCGCCGTTCTCAGGCAAAGGGGGAAACAATCTGGCGATTGCTCCGAATATTCTGAAGCAGATGGAGAGCGACCCGGAAAAGAGACTGGAGTACGAGGCGCTGATCTACGACTGCGCCCAGGGGATTCAGTCGGGAATGTTCCGGCGCGAGGGAGTGATTGCCGGCGGATTTATCATCACGGCGGACGGCGGGCTGAGGGCGTGGAGCATCAGCCGCTCCGGCAGCGGTACCAAAAGAAGCCTTTTTGACCTGGATAAAAAAGATAAGACGAGCTGGCCGGAGAAAATCCGCGAAAAAATTAAAATCCAGCGGAAAAAGGCGCAGGAGACACAGGAGAAAAAGAAGAAAAACAAACTGGATGTTCAGGTTTAAAAATCAAAAGGGAAGAAAGGACCCCAAATGTGCCGAGGGTCCTTTTTTATTGCGCAAAAGGGGGAAGATTTATCTTTTCCTGTTCAAAAGAGACAAATTTATGGTACACTTATGGTATACGATACGAAACCAGATGTAAGAGGTCAGATGGTACGGACGTCTGGGAAGGAGGACTGCTATATGAAAATGAATTTCCATCCGGAGAGCCGCGGGCCGCAGGAGAACAGCGAGCTGGCGCTATGGGACACGGTACTGGGCGAACTGCACACGTCGCTGTCGGCGCTGTCTGACATGGATCAGATGGCTGTTCACGCGCTGGAGACAGAGGATTATAAGCGGGCCGGCTATTTTCTGAGCTGCATGGACCGGATTTCTCTGCAGGCGGCGAGGTTCGCGGCGGATCTGCGAACTCTGCTACAGGTTGAGAGGAAGGGGATCTCACTGGAGAACAAGCCCTTCGACGCGCATGAACTGGTGAAAAACTGCGGGGATTATTTCTACGTTCTGAACCAGGAAAAGCATTTTTCCTTTTTGTGGTCGGGCGATCTGGACGGCGTGTATCTGGGGGAT
>CANRJU010000134.1 GCA_947631075.1 uncultured Lachnospiraceae bacterium | reverse complement strand
CTATATGCCATGAGGCAGGCATATATGTTTCACACAAACTGATGATGCCTCAATTTTTTCATGTGGCAGCTTCTGACGGCATTTTTGCGGGAATACCGGGAGCGGGGAACGGCTGCGTCGGACGCGGCGTTTTTCTACGGAGACATGCAATATTTCTGCATTGTATTTTTTGTGTTCTGGTTTTTTATCTCTTTTGAATTTGCGAGGAAAATGCAGCCGGTCCGGGAAGTAATCCGGGTCATGGGAAAGAGGAGCGTCATCCCCTTTCTTCACCAGCTGCTTGTGCTCGCATCGATGATTTTTCTCTTTGCGGCCAACGTGGCGGTCTACGGGATCGTCGCCTATTCACGGATGGACTTTCCCCCGGCCATTGTGGAGCAGAGCGTCCGGCTGATTCTGTACAATATTTTTCTATTATCCTGCGCCTCGGCGGGCATGGGAATCTTAGTGTCCTGTATTCCACGGAAAATGGTGGGATACGGCGTTTTTTTGCTGCTGATCGCAAGCATGGTTCCGGATTATTATGAGATGCTGCAACAGGCTTTTCCACAGAGCGGATGGTTTCAGACGCTTCTGCAGCGGGCGTACGGGGTCTGGTGCTTTCTGCCTCCCGACGTCTCCTGTCTGCCGGACGGATTATACGGCTTTTCCTTTGAGAGCTATCGCCTGGCGGCGATGATATTCTGGATTGTGGCGGGCTGCGCCGTGTGGATGGGCGCCTGTTTCGCGACGGAAAAAAAGAAGAAACGGCTTGTGGCCGGGACATACGCGGGCGTGCTGGCCGTTCTTTTCCTGACGGCGTTCGGCCGGGAGAGCGTTCTGCGCCAGAACGACGCCATATGGAACGCGGAACTGTACGCGATTCAGCAGGACGAAAATCCGGCTCAAAGGGTGGGAGCAGATTTTCATATAAAAAAATATGTCATTGATTTTTCCGTGGGGAGAAAACTGGCCGCGAAATGCAGGATGCAGCTGGAGGGAAGCCCGGCGGGGAACCGATACGCGTTTACGCTCGATCGGGGATACCGGGTGGAGGACGTCCGGGACGGAGCGGGTAATCCCCTGCCGTTTACTCAGGAGGGCGACGTGGTGACGGTGCGCGCGGACGCGGCGGAGGACAGCGTCGAGATGACGTATTCGGGCTACTCGAATCTGTTTTACTCCAATTCCAACGCCTGTTTTCTGCCGGGATTTTTTCCATACTATCCCAGAGCGGGAGTCCGGGAAATCATGAGCGAGGACCACATTTTCCACGGGGACGAGGAGGAAAAGGCGTACTTTGACGTGAGCGTATCGGGGGACGACGGCTATGTGGTCAATCTCGCCCCGCGGGACGGGCGATACCGGGGAACGGCGGAGAGCCTGACAATCGTCAACGGCCACTATGAGGAAATGGACGAGGACGGCAGGCGATATATTTTCTATCCCATGGAAAAAAGCAGTTATGATGTGATGAATCGGATTAAAAGCGGCGATATGAAAAAACAGGTGGAAAAACTGCTTAATTTTCTGGGAGCCAGCGGGGACGACGGGGCGAAAAACCTGTTAGACGTGCCGCTGATCATCGCCATACCGGACAGCACCCTGTTCAACTCGCTTCTGAAGGGGCCGTATCTCTCGGATTCCTGCCTGTTAATCGGGGTCCAGAGCGGCAGTCCCTACCAGCTGCTGGAAAAATATTACGGCGGGGAAAATCCGGGTGATCTGCAAAAAACATTTTTCCTTATGGCGCCGGATGCGGATTTCAACCCGGATGAGGAGGAGTATTACAGGGATCTGTTCGGGGAGGAAGCCTGCGGCCCGGCCGAGCGGCTGCACGATCTGGTGCTGGATAAAATGAAGGAGGCGGGCGTGAAGAAAACGGCCCAGGCTATTTTTTCCCATATCACGGCGGAAAATTATCAGCCAAATCTAGACGCGGATATTCAATTTGTTCAGGAGATTAAGAAAGGATGATAGAACATGAATAAAGTATTGATCGAGACGGAGGGCGTGACAAAAAAATTCAGGAAAAAACAGGTATTAAACGGCGTGTCGATGAAACTGGAAACGGGTGTCTACGGGATGTTAGGGCCCAACGGGGCGGGAAAGACGACACTGATCCGCTGTATGCTGGGACTGTACCCCATCTCCGGCGGTGAAATCCGTCGGTCGGCGCCCCTGCACCGAATCGGATACCTGCCCCAGCAGTTCGGCATGTTCCGGGAATTGTCGGTCTACGATATGCTGTCGTATTTTGCGGGGCTGAAAAAGGTCGCCGACAGGGAAAAGGAAATCGACGAGGCGCTGGCCTATGTGAACCTGAGCGACAGCAAAAAAACGAGGATTTCCAAGCTGTCCGGGGGAATGCGGCGGCGGGCGGGAGTGGCGCAGGCCATCCTCGGAAAACCGGCTCTTGTGATTTTTGACGAGCCCACCGCCGGACTGGACCCGGAGGAGCGGCGACGCTTTAAGGATATGCTGTCGGAGCTGAAAAAGCACAGTACGATTCTTTTTTCTACGCATATCGTAGAGGACGTGGAGGATGTGTGCGACCGGATTATTATTATGAATCAGGGAGAAATAATCCGGACGGGCACTCTGGACGAAATCTGCGGCGGCCCGGAAAAGGGGCGCCCGCTGGAGTGCGCCTATCTGGACATTATCGAGAGAAAACGGGAGGAGGAGAGCCGGTGAAAGAGTATTTTTTGCTTTTGCTGCGCCATAAGGGGGCGGACGCCGCTATGCCGGTCCTTCTGGGGTACGCGCTGCTGTCGCTGGCTAACTGCCGATCCGGCGTCATGTACGCGGGAGAGCCGGAATTGATCCGCGCCTTTGTGGCGGAAAATTTTCAACTGGTCGGCGCGGTCCTCCGCCAAAACGGGACGGGGGACGAGGCGGCGCTCCATGGCGTGGGCGGACTCGTTATAGCCCTTCAGGGCCGCGTAAGGGGCGAAGAGCTTGGCCCGGTCGGCCCTGTCCTCGCCGGGTGGTGGCCGATTTTATTTTACAGCTCGTTCATCGACCGGCCCGGCAATGAACTTTTTTTCCTGTATTTTCCGGCCAGACGGGAGGCGCTGTGCCCGCTGGGAATAGAGGCGGCCTATCTGGCGGCTGTCTCCCTCTATTTTCTGGCAATCCGCGGGATTTATGAGCTGCCCCTCTCCTTTCTGGGCGTCCTGGCCGGTGAAATATTTTTCATAAGCGGACTGGTGTTTTTCCTGATCCAGTTGACGCGCAGCACCGGTATCGCCCTGGGGATGTCGGTGATTTACTGCGTGTACCTCACAAAATTCGACCGGCTGGAAATTTTTCAGTTCCTCTCCATTTTTTCGGAGACGGCCGCGTGGAGTGAGGATGTCGCCGGGAAACTTGGGGGCGCGCTGTGCTTCGGCGCGGCCTTTCACATAGCGGGATTCGCGATTCTAAAAAAGAGACGGGTCTTTTTTTAAAACAATCATCCCATGCCCGCCCCCACTAACACAATGCCTGCCGCCGCCCCCGCGAAGGTGGCGACCAGCGCGCCCGCCAGCGTATATCGCGTCCTGGTCACTTTCGCCGTCATGAAATAGACGCTCATCGTGTAGAAAATGGTTTCCGAACAGCTCATGAGCACCGACGCCAGCGTGCCGAGGTAGGAATCCGTCCCGTAATTTTTGTACACATCCAGCAAAAGGCTTGTGGCCGCCGAGGATGAGAACATCTTCACGATGAACAGCGGCAGAAGCTCGCCCGGAAAATGGAGGGCGCGCACCACCGGGGCGAGAAGCCGCGCAAAGGCCTCCATGGCGCCGGATTCCCGCAGGACGCCCACGCCGATCATGAGGCCGATGAGCGTCGGCATGATCTTGTAAACGGTCAGAAAACCGTCCTTGGCGCCATCGATGAACTCGTCGAATATATCTACTTTTTTTATCATTCCATAGCACACCAGATAGAGAATGACAAAGGGAATCATGCAGTCGGAAATGTAATAGAGAATTTTCATTTTTTCCTCTCGCCCGCCTTTCTCGCAATGATGGAAAAAATCACTCCCGCCGACGTGGACACGATGGTCGCCAAAAGTCCCATCCCGATAATGGCGGTGGGCGAGACGGAGCCGTACTGGCTGCGGTAGGCGATGATATTGACCGGAATCAGCTGCAGGGACGAAATGTTAATAATAAGGAAAGTGCACATGTCCGCGCTGGCGATGTGGCTCCCGTGATTCAGCTCTTTTAGCTGCTCCATGGCTTTCAGTCCCGCGGGTGTGGCAGCCCACCCCAGCCCCAGCACATTGGAGATCATGTTGGCCGCCATGTACTCATTCGCCTTGTGGTCTTTTGGCACTCCCGGAAACAAAAAGGCGAGGACCGGACGGAGACCGCGGGTGAGGGCGTCGATGATTCCCGCCTTTTTCGCTATATTCATGAGCCCTGTCCACATGGACATAATGCCTAACATCGTAATGCATAACGTCACCGCTTCCTTGGAGGAATCCAGGGCCGCCGTGCCCACGTCCCCGATCCGGCCGGTGCACGCGGCGTACAGAATCCCGATCA
Organism: uncultured Lachnospiraceae bacterium; assembly: GCA_947631075.1. Taxonomy (GTDB): domain Bacteria; phylum Bacillota; class Clostridia; order Lachnospirales; family Lachnospiraceae; genus Eubacterium_F. Next base: position 2,496 of record CANRJU010000134.1, on the reverse strand, counting down.
GAATCATGAAACCCCAGAGTTTGTTTAACATAGGCAAAAACCCTTTTTGTTTTATCTTATGCCGCCGCTTGCGAAAAATGCCTGTATATACACGCCTATATACACGCCGGCGTATTTTGCACTTGACAATCTACGCCATATGTGACAATATTATTTATAATTGTACTATTTTACAAAATTGCTAGCGCAGCTTGTGATAAGATTTCATTGAAGAAAACAAAGAGAGGATAAAGAAATGGACATATTTTCGGTACTGACACTCATCGGGGGACTTTCCCTGTTCTTATTCGGAATGAATTACATGGGTGACAGCCTAAAGAAACTGTCGGGCAGCCGGCTGGAGATGATACTGAGCAAGCTCACATCCAGCCGTTTTAAGGGATTTTTGCTGGGCTTTGGCGTGACCGCTATCATCCAGAGCTCCTCCGCCGTCATGGTGACGTTAGTGGGCTTTGTCAATTCCGGCATCATGCAGTTAGCGCAGACGACCAGCGTCCTCATGGGCGCCAACATCGGTACGACGGTTACTGGATGGCTCCTCAGCACATCGGGCATTTCCGGTTCGAGCGTGCTGATCAACCTTTTAAAGCCGTCCTCCTTTACGCCGATTCTGGCGGCGGTCGGCCTGCTGTTCAATATGTTTTCCAAGTCCGACAAGAAGAAAAACGTGGGCTCGATTCTGCTGGGCTTCGCCATTCTGATGTTCGGCATGGAAACTATGTCCGGCGCGACGGAGGGCCTTCAGGACAGCCCGTTCTTCATGGACCTGTTGGTGAGCCTGTCCAACCCGATCCTCGGCATCCTCGCCGGAACGCTCTTTACCGCGGTCATACAGTCCTCGTCGGCGTCCGTGGGTATTATTCAGGCTCTTTCCCTGACAAGCCCCATCCCGATTTCATCGGCTTTGCCGGTGATTCTGGGCATGAACATCGGCGCGGCGGTTCCCCCGGTGCTGTCCTCCATCAGCGGCAACACCGACGCCAAGAGAGTGGCGGCGTCCTGCGTCTATATCAAGCTGTTCAGCGTGCTGATCACGGCGCCGGTCTTTTATATCCTCAACGGCGTATTCGACTTCGTCTTTATGGATCTGAACGCCAGCGTATTTTCCATCGCGTTCATGCACACGATGTTCAACATTATTTCCACCATCGTGCTCATGCCGTGCTGCAAGTGGATTGAAAAGCTCTCGGAGCTCACGTTCAAGGCAAAGGAGCAGGCGCCGAGCCCCTTCCAGGGACTGGACAACCGCTTCCTGATCTACCCTACCTTCGCGGCTGAAAAGGCGAGGGAGGTAACGGCCGACATGGCGGAGATCGCCGACAGCTCCATCCGCCTGGCGCTCAAGCTTTTGACGGCGGAGTACAGCGATAAAAAGAGAAAGAAGATCCGGGAACGGGAAAAGAATATAGATATGTACGAGGACAAGCTGAACGCTTATCTGGTCGCTCTCTCGGCGGAGCCCCTCACGGCGGCGGAGAGCGCCGAGGTGGCAACTCTTTTGCACGTCATCAGCGATGTAGAGCGCATCTCCGACTACTCCTACACGCTGGCTAAGACGGCGAGGGAGATGTCCGAGCGGGAAATCACCCTGTCCAAGAGCGCTTCCAAGGAAATGTCGCTTGTGTCGGACGCCGTCAAGGAAATTGTGTCCCTTTCGGTCCAGGCCATCAGCGACGTGGACTCGGACGCCGCCCTGCGGATTACCTGTCTCAACCAGGTGATTGAAAAGGTCATTCACCAGATGAAGTCCAACCACATCAAGCGCCTTCAAAAGAAGGAATGCAGTACCGAGCTCGGCTTTATCTTCTCAAACCTGCTGACGACCTTCGGGCGCATCAGCGGGCACTGCTCCAATATTGCCGTATATTTCCTGCAAAAAAAGAGCCAGACCTTCTCGCCTCACGAGTACAAGAGCCGGCTCCAGGATGACACGACCAATCAGACGCAGGAATTTTACAGCAGCTACGAGGAAAAATATACCCTTTCCTAACTTACGCGGCGCCATCGGTTCGGCGCAGGATCACAGCAAGGCTATGAGGAAAAATATATTCTCTCCTAACTTACGCGGCTGTCTCCCCGATCGGATACGATTTCATATCCGGCGGATTTTACGCGAATATCAAGACAATGTATGCACTGGGCGGATTCTTCCCCGGTGCATATTTTATTGCTGTAAAGCTCGTATTTCTTGCGGACGGATACCGGTGAGAGATTCGGCATGACCACGTTGGCCCCCGCCATCAGGCCCTTTTCGCGCCCTGTGGGATCCAACGTCCCAAGCGCCGTCGTGGCGGGGAGCAGAACCTTCGGAAACATCAGCCGCAAAATGGACAGCAGCGTCAACGTGCGCTCCAGAGAGCCGTCCTTTTCCCCGGCAAAGGGCGTGTCGGGGTGAGACAGATACGGCCCGATTCCGATCATGTGAGGCCGCAAATCCCGCAGAAAATACAGATCTTCTATGAGGTTGTCCACCGTCTGGCCCGGAGAACCCACCAT
>CANRJU010000133.1 GCA_947631075.1 uncultured Lachnospiraceae bacterium | reverse complement strand
CCGCAAAGGAACAGAGGGTAGGCGGCACGTCTATATCGTTAAAGGTCCCGGACATGCTGTCCTTTCCGCCGATGGAAGGCAGCCCCAGCTTGATCTGGGCGTCATAGGCTCCGAGCAGAGCCGCCATCGGCTCGCCCCAACGCTTGGGATCTTCTGTCATGCGCTTAAAATATTCCTGGAATGTAAAGCGGATTTTCCGGTAATCGCCGCCGGCCGCTACAATCTTCGCCACCGACGTGAGAATCGCGTACTCCGCCCCGTGGTACGGGCTCCAGCTCATGAGATACGGATCCATGCCGTAGCTCATCATCGTCACGGTGTCGCAGTCGCCGTCCAGTACCGGCAGCTTGGCCGTCATCGTCTGTACCGGCGTCAGCTGGTACTTTCCGCCATAGGGCATCGTGACCGTGCAGGCTCCGATGGAGCTGTCGAACATCTCCACAAGTCCCTTTTTCGAGCAGGCATTGAGGCTGGAAAGCTCTGCTAAAAATGCGTCATGGAAACTTTTTACTTCTTCTTTTTTATCTAAATAGCTGTCCTTTTTCTCAGGAATCGTGACAACCACGTCTGTCTCCTGATGGGCGCCGTTCGTATCCAGAAAAGCGCGGGAAATATTCACAATTTCCCTGCCTCTCCACTTCAGGATGAGCCGCGGGGATTCCGTCACCACGGCCACGCAGACCGCCTCTAAGTTCTCCTCCTCGGCATAGGCCAGCATCTGGTCGGCGTCCTTCGGATCTACCACGACCGCCATGCGCTCCTGGGACTCCGAGATAGACAGCTCCGTGCCGTCCAGTCCGGCATACTTTTTCGGCACCTTGTCAAGATCCACCGTCAGGCCGTCCGCCAGCTCTCCGATTGCCACTGACACGCCGCCGGCGCCAAAGTCGTTGCACTTCTTGATCAGGCGGCTGACTTCTTCCCGCCGGAACAATCTCTGAATCTTGCGCTCGGTCGGCGCGTTTCCCTTCTGGACCTCAGCCCCGCAGGTATCAATAGACGCGGTATTGTGCGCCTTAGAGGAACCTGTGGCGCCGCCGCAGCCGTCCCTTCCGGTGCGCCCGCCCAGAAGAATAATGATATCCCCCGGATCGGACGTCTCGCGGATGACGTTCTTCCTCGGAGCCGCTCCCATCACGGCGCCGATTTCCAATCGCTTCGCCACATAGTTGGGATGATAGACCTCGTCTACCAGCCCGGTGGCAAGGCCAATTTGATTGCCGTAGGAGCTGTATCCCTTTGCCGCTCCGGTCACGATTTTCCTCTGCGCCAGCTTGCCCTCCAGCGTGTCCTTCAGCGACCGGGTCGGGTCCGCCGCTCCGGTCACGCGCATAGCCTGATATACATAGCCTCGGCCGGACAGCGGATCCCTGATAGCTCCGCCCAGACAGGTGGCCGCTCCACCGAACGGCTCAATCTCTGTGGGATGGTTGTGCGTCTCATTTTTGAAAAATACAAGCCACTCCTCCGTTTTAGGCCCATCTCCGCGGTCGATCTCCACCGGCACCACGATCGAGCAGGCGTTGATCTCGTCGGATTCTTCCATGTCGTCTAACTTGCCCTCGGCGCGCAGCTTTTTCATGCCGAGCAGGGCGATATCCATCAGGGAAATAAACTTGTCGTCCCTTCCCCTGTACATCTCCTCGTGAGCGCTCCGGTACTCCTCAAAGGTATTCCGGATCGGCTCTGTATAATCCCCTTCCTCAAATGTCACGTTCTTCAGCTCCGTGAGGAAGGTCGTGTGGCGGCAGTGGTCGGACCAGTAGGTGTCGAGCACGCGGATCTCCGTCATGGACGGGTCTCTCTTTTCCTCGCCCTTGAAATAATTCTGAATGTGGAGGAAATCCTTAAACGTCATGGCAAGTCCCAGCGAATCATACAGGGCTTTCAGCTCTCCCTCCGGCATATCCTTAAAGCCGTCAAAAATCTTTACATCCGCCGGCTCGTCAAAATTGACGATCAGCGTGTCCGGCACCGTCTCGTCCGTCTCTCTGGAATCCACCGGGTTGATGCAGTAGGACTTAATGCGCTGAAAATCCTCGTCGGATATATCTCCCGTCAGTACATATGTGGTGGCGGAGCGGATCACCGGCTCCTCCTTTTCATTCAGCAGCTTGACGCACTGCTCCGCGGAGTCCGCCCTCTGGTCGAACTGCCCCGGCAGGTACTCCACCGAAAAAATCCGGTCCCTCTCTCCGGCCTCAAAGCTGCCCTCATAGACGGTATCCACCGGCGGCTCAGAAAATACGGTCACCAACGCCTTTTTATAGGTCTCCTCCGACAATGCCTCCACGTCGTAGCGCACCAGCACCCGGACATTTTTCAGAGACCGGATATCCAGATAGCCGGTCAGCTCCTGCTTCAGCTCTTTGGCCCGCACGGCGTAAGCCGCCTTTTTCTCCACATAAATTCTCTTTACCGATGCCATGACTGCCTCCTCTTGATTTTAAAAATAATTATTCTGCCACCGTGATGCCGCCGAGCTTGACGCGTCCCTTCCAGTAGCTCTGGATCTCCGTCGTGTAATTCGGCTTGATGTCGCTTTTGTACTTCGCCTCGAACTGCTTCTCCTTCTCATCCTCTACTACCTGCTCGCACTGCTGATCGTATGCCGATGAATCGTTGTTGTCCACCATCTTAATGACATAATAGCCATCGTCGGTCTCAATCACGTCGGATATCTCGTCATTTTTCATCTTTTTCACTTTTTTCAGCGCTTTTTCATCCAAAAAGTCCTTATCCGTCTCCAGCAGGTTCTCCGTGAGGTACTGAACGCCGGTATCGTCGTCGGTGTTGTCCTCGTCGCTGTCCGTGATGACGTCCTTGGTGAAATCCTTGGCCTTGACCGCCTTTTTCTGTACGTCCTCTATGGTCTTTTTATTCTTCTTCAGTGTGGCGGCGTCTAAATCCTTCTCATTGCCGTCGTCGTCCGTGGACTTCTTGCTGATCATATAGTACTGCAGATCGTACTGTCTGTAGTCCTCTTTGCTGACGCCTGCCTTCAGGGCCTCCTCGTCGATGCCCAGGCTCTCGATGACCTGATCCTTGTACTTGTCCGCCAGCGCCTGTCTCTCCAGCTCATTGCGGACCGTATCCTCATCCAAGCCGCGGATCTTCTTCTGGCCGTCTGTCAGCCCGTCTATAAATGTCTTTAAGTCCTCGTCCACCTTGGACTTTTCCTCATCACTGAGAGCAACGCCGTTCTTCTCCGCCTCCATGCAGAGAATCTCCCTCTGCTTCAAGCCGCTCATGACAGCCTTCTTGGCCACCTGGGCGCCCGTCCGTCCCTTGCTGTCCATGTTCTCCGCTTCCCAGAAGCTGCTGCCGTAAAACTGCTGGTACAAGGACTGCATATTGTTGTACTGGGCCTCTGTATTGCAAATATCATACAGGGCGTCTTTATAATAAAGAGTATCTGTCACCGTCTTGCCATCGGCGTCCGTCCCCGTCACCTTCAGGATCGGCCGCGGGCGGAGCTGGATATAGGCGACTCCCAGACAGAGCACCAGAACTAAGCATATCCCGATGCCCAGAAGAACCTTGTTTCTAGTAGCTGCATCAAGTCCCTTTTTGCGGCGGATCTCTTTTTCCTCCACCGCGCCTTGATTTTTCATGATTTTCTTTGCACGATTCATTTTTAGCCTCCAAGTAATTATATTTATATAGAAAATACATTGAGTATTTTAACACAAAAAAAATTCTCTCGCAACATGAAAGAGGGCACATTTCACACAATTCGCACAAAAAAAACACAAAGCAGTCATCCCCGCTCTGTGCCCTCTTGTAATGCAGGAAAAGGGACTTGAACCCTCATGGTATTGCTACCACACGGACCTGAACCGTGCGCGTCTGCCAATTCCGCCATTCCTGCATGCAAGAGTTATCTTATCATCTTACGGAAAAATTGTCAACCAAAAAATTTCTGATTTTTGAAACTTTTTCATTTCGCCCTTTTGTTTTTCAATTTTTTCATAAATTTTTTGTAAAATGAGGAATCCCATGGTATAATGTACACGGAAGCACTGAAATGTACGAAACGCATTTCCAGTTATAACATTTCCAGTTATAAGGAGAATGACAATGAATATAATGAATCCCGGCATGGTATTATTCGGGCTGTTTGACTCAGCCCTGGCCTTTTATTTCGTATATCATATGACAAGGGCAAGGTTCGGCGGCGAGCGCAAGGCGATCGCGCGGGTCATGGCCGCCCTCCTCGGCACAATCGTCTTTATTGTCTATTTCGGCGTGATTGTGTGGTTTAACACGGACGTCTACGCGGCCTCGGACGTCACAAAGAGAGTGGTCTACTTAGCCCCCATCGTCCTCACGGTTCTGATGACGGCTCTGATTCTCCTGTCGCAGCCGCCCAAAAAAAAGGAATCCCCGGACGAGGAAGATTCCGAAGAAGATTCCGAGTCCGAGGAGTCCGTCTCTGAAGATGCTCCGTAAATTGTGTTGAAAAGCGCCCGATGGAAGCGGTTACATGTATTCTTTCAGGGCGCTCTTTTTAATCTTTCCGATATTGCACGCCAGAATAATCGCCACTACCTTTTTCTTCGCGTTGAAATAAAAGCGAATCCGGTACTTTCCATACTTCACGTCGGCATATGTCTTTACCTTATTTTTCTTCAATCCCTTCATCTTGGTAAAGGGATCGCTCGCCTTGCAGTTCTTCACGTCCAGCTCGCCGTACGCCTTCTCCACCTTGGAGAGCTTGTTTTCTACCTTGATGCCCCGGTAGGTGGATTTTTTCCTGCTTCCGCCCTTCCACTGGCCCGTCCAGGCGTAGCCGTTGTCATAGCCTTTTCTCTTGCAGTAGGAGATAAAGTTCTCGTTATCGAATTTGCCAAAATCTTTCTTCTGCATCTTGGCTACAACTGTAACCTTGCACTCTCTGACAACTCCGCCCCCCGCGGCTGTAATGACTGTGCTGCCCTTGCCCTCGCCCTTGACAACGCCCTTCATGACGTTTTTGGCATTGGGGGTTACGGTCGCGATGTTTTCATTCTGACTTGACCACCCCACCTCGAACAGCTCCGCCCCGGAAAGAGTCAGTGTGATCTTCTTTCCGGCCATCACAATAATACTACTCCTGTCTAATACAACCTGATCCGGGTTTACGACCGTGTCCGAACCGCCGATGGACGGACCGGAAACGGCTCCCCCCGTAACCGCGCTGGTCGTCCCCTCGGCCGCAGCAGGATAGTCCGCGCCGCCCAGGGCGCCCAGAAGCAGGGCTGAACACAGTGAAATACTCAGTGCGCACTTGCTGATTCCCTTAAACATATAATTCCTCCATTCTGGAGCGCAGCGTGATCTTCACACTGTCCTCTCTTTTTATAAGTTATAAGCATTTACATCTGTAAGATAATTTATAACACATTGTATCTCATTTGTCCAGTCCCTCACGCTAATTCTACAGCGCCCGTATAGAGCTGGTAATATCTTCCTCTTTGCGCCAGCAGCTCCTCGTGCGTTCCCCGCTCGATGATTTCGCCCTTCTCCAGCACCATGATGCAGTCCGCGTTGCGAACCGTCGAGAGCCGGTGGGCGATTACAAATGTAGTACGGTTTTTCATAAGGCGCTCCATGCCGTGATCGATGTGCCGCTCGGTGCGGGTATCCACGGAGCTGGTCGCCTCGTCCAGCACCAGAATCGGCGCGAGGGATACGGCGGCCCTGGCAATATTTAACAGCTGCCGCTGGCCCTGGCTCAAGTTGATGCCGTCGCCCTCCAGCACGGTGTCGTAGCCGTGCTCCAGCCGCATGATAAAGGAGTGGGCGCTGGCCGTCTTAGCCGCCTGCTCCACCTCCTCGTCCGTGGCGTCCGGCCTTCCGTAGCGGATATTTTCCCGCACCGTGCCGCTGAACAGATGGGTATCCTGCAGCACCATCGCGATATTCGACCGCAGGCTCTCCCGCTTGTAGCCCTTGATGTCCACGCCGTCAATTGTGATAGTGCCCTCCTGTATGTCGTAAAAACGGTTCAAAAGGTTCGTAATCGTCGTCTTGCCCGCTCCGGTGGAGCCCACGAAGGCCACCTTCTGCCCGGCGTGGGCGTACAGATTGATATCCTTCAAAATCACCTTGTCCGGGTTGTAGCCAAAGGTGACGTGTTCCATGATCACCTCGCCCCGGACGTCGTTCATCTCCCTGGCATCCGGTAAATCTTCCTCCTCGGTCTGGGAGTCCATTACCATGAATACGCGCTCCGCTCCCGCTAACGCCGAGAAGATGATGTTGACCTGCATGGACAGCTCGTTGATCGGGCGGCTGAACTGTCTGGAATAATTGACAAACACGGTCAGCTTTCCGATGGTCAGCGTGCCCATCAGACAGAATATGGCTCCGATGGCCGCCGTGAGGCTGTAGCAGACCTGCCCGATATTTCCCATGACCGGTCCCATAATTCCGCCAAAGAACTGGGCCTTGATCTGCTTGTGGCGCAGATCGTCGTTCAGTCCGTTAAATTCTTCCACCGCGCGGTCCTCGTGGCAGAACACCTTGACGACCTTCTGTCCGGTCACGGTCTCCTCTATGTAGCCGTTCAGCGCGCCGAGCGCCCTCTGCTGCTCCCTGTAAAATACGGAACTGCGCTTGGCGATGCTGCCGCCCGCCTTGATCATGAGGGGCACCATGACGATCGTGATCAGCGCCAGCCACACATTCATCGTGATCATGAGGACCATCGTCCCCACAATGCTGATCAGGCCGGACACCAGCTGAATGACCGTGTTGTTCATCAGCTCTCCGATGGTGTCCACGTCGTTGGTGAAACGGCTCATGATATCGCCGGTGCTGTTGGTGTCAAAATAGCGGATCGGCATATCCTGCAGGTGATCGAATAAGTCCTTGCGGATGCGGATCAGCGCCCGCTGGGAAACTCCGATCATAATTCTCTGCTGCAAATAATTGGCCACAACTCCTACGCCGTACACTCCTAACATCACCAGCACGCCCTGCAGCAGCTTCTGCACGCCGGCTGCCAAAAGGGCCGCGCGCTCCGATTCCTGCGCCGCTAAAATCTCTCCCGCCGATTTCGTGATCTGGTCAATAATCGGGGAGAGCAGGTAGGAGCCT
>CANRJU010000132.1 GCA_947631075.1 uncultured Lachnospiraceae bacterium | reverse complement strand
CCTGGCGCCCCTCCGCCTCTACCATGCACGGGCAGGACACCTGGGTGCCCATGAGAGTGACCGTAATCCCCTTCTTGCACTCCGGTATATCCCCTACCATTATATGACCGTCCTTGCCCTTTGTGGACGGCTTAATGGATATGGAATCGTTATTCTTCACGGGATCGTTCAGGCTGATCTCCTTGCCGTTTTTCTTAATCAGGGCCACCTCGCCGGTCTTGCCCCGGACCTCCCTGGCCTCGCCGTTGACAAAATAGTGGAGCGTGTCGCCCCGCAGCGGGAACAGGTTGTCCTTGGAAAAGCCGGAAGCCATGCAGGCGTCTAGCACCGTCACATTGCCGCTGTCGTACAGCTTCACCCGCTGGCCGTTCACCGTGGCGTGGATGAAATTATTGCTCTGCTCGTAATAATTCATGCAGATGCCGATCGGCGTCACCAGCGTAGAATCCTTCTGAATCCCCGGCTGCTCGAACTGCACGTTGGTGAGCACCTCGGCGCCCCGGATGGCCACCCGGTTCTCCGGCAGGTGCAGATACTCCGCCAGCTTCCGGGTAAATCCCTCGTGCTTGCCGCCGCCGCCCACGACGAACACGGCGCTGACCGTCTTGCCGCCGTTGAGCTCGATGATCCGGTCCGCCACGCTCTTTGTGATGACCGACACCGCCTCGTCGGTAATGGCCGCGATATCCTCTCTGGTCACGCGGATGCTCTCGTCGAAAATATTGTGAAAGGCCACGGAGCGCTTCCGCTCGCACTGCCTTTTGACCATCTCAGCCGTCTCAAAATCAATGAGATAATTCTTCGCGATGGCCTCCGTCACCTCATCGCCCGCGAGAGGAATCATGCCAAAGGCGATGATGCTCCCCTCCTTGACAATGGAAATGTCCGAAGTGCCGGCGCCCACGTCTACCAGCGCGATATTTAACAGGCGGAACTTCTCCGGAATCGCCACCTGAATCGCCGCGATGGGCTCCAGAGTCAGATTCGCCACATGGAGTCCCGCGTCCTCCACCGCGGAGTAGAGGCCGTCCACGACCTCCTCCGGGAGAAACGTGGCGATCAGATCCACGCCGATATTCAGCGCGGTGTGGAGCTCGATCATCTCCATGGGGTACTCGTTCAGATAATATTTCACCGTGGAATAGCCCACGCAGAAAAACTGCTTGTCCTCATTTTCCAGATCCTGCCGAATCTCCTCATAGGCCTTCTCCACGCCCAGCATATCCAGGGACCGGATGTGCTCCGGCGTCACCCGGGTCTCCGTGCCGAACTCGTGGATCACATGCACCTGCTTCGTCTTTAACACCCTTCCGGCCGCCGCGATGCTCACGTCCGTGAGGGGCTGGTGAAGCCGGTTCTCCAGCCGGTTCTTGATCTCCTGTATCGTCTTGGAAACCGTAAAAATATCGTGAATCTGCCCGTCGATCACCGCCCGTGTGGTGTGCTCGATCGACTCCTGGGCCACAACGATAAACCGGTCTGCGCCCACGCGGTATCCCACGGTCCCCACAATGCTCCTCGTGCCGATATCCAGGCCAAATACATATCCTTCGTTCTTCTCTGCCATAATTACCGCCTATATCTTAACTATATTTTATAAACATAAAAAATCTATCAATTCTTATTTTACCACATTTTTTTCTATATGCAAAGCATGAATTTACAGAGCATGATTTGTGGAACGCAATTTTTTGGGAAAATATTTTTTTATTTGATTCTCCAGCTCCTCCACGGAGCCGTTGTTGTACAAAATCCGGTGGCACCGGCGGATAAATTCCTCGTCCCCCATCTGCTTTTCCATGATGGAAACCGCCTTTTCCTCCGAATATCCCCGCGTGCGGATCAGCCGCCCGATCCGCACGTCCCGGTCCGCGAGAACCCCCCACACCTCGTCGCAGAGGGTTTCGCACCCCGTCTCAAAGAGGATGGCCGTCTCCAGCACGACCAGCGGCTCGTCCTCCCACTCCCGCATCCGTTCCCGAATCCGCTCTTTCACAAAGGGGTGGATGATGCCGTTGAGCTGCTCCCGCTTCGCGTCGTCGGCGTAAATGATTTCTGCCAGGCGCCCCCGGTCAATCCCGCCGTCCGGAAGGACCACCTCGTCCCCGAACACCCGGAGGATTTCCCCGTAGGCCGCCGTCCCCGGCTCCATGGCCTCGTGGCCCAGATTGTCCGCGATCAGCGTGCGCGCGCCGTATGTTTCCCGCATGATATCTACAGCTGTAGACTTCCCGCACCCCACCCCGCCGGTAATTCCAATGACTTTCATTTTAATCTCCATTTCTGAGCGAACTATGTTCGCTTTGCAATTTGTTTTCGCTCAGAAACAAATTGCCGTGTAAAAAATAAGCTATCGAGCTTATTTTTTACACTATTTTGCCTCATACCATGTATTTCCCTGCTTCACGTCCGCGATCAGCGGCACCGCCAGCTCGCAGGCCCGGACCATTTCCTCATTGAGAATCTCCTGCACCTGTGATATTTCATCCTTATACGTCTCAACCAGCAGCTCATCGTGAATCTGCAAAATCAGCCGGGACTTAAAGTTCCCGTCCTTCAGCTTTTCATTCACCCGGATCATGGCGACTTTGATGATGTCCGCCGCCGTCCCCTGAATCGGCGAGTTCATCGCGATGCGCTCCCCGAACTGCCGCTGCATGAAATTCCCGGATTTCAACTCCGGAATCGGCCTTCTCCTGCCGTACAGGGACGTCACATATCCCTTGCTCTTTCCCATATCCACCAGGCTGTCCATATAATATTTCACGCCCGGATAGGTGGCGAAATAGTCCTTGATATATTTTTCCGCCTCTTTTTTGGTAATATTCAGATCCCTCGACAGGCCGAACCCGCTGATGCCGTACACAATGCCGAAATTGACCGCCTTGGCGTTGCGCCGCTGTAAATCGGTGACGTCCTCGTAGGGGGTGTGGAACACCAGAGCCGCCGTGGTCCGGTGAATGTCCGCGTTTTCCTTGTACGCCTCGATCAGCCTCTCGTCCCCCGACATGTGCGCGAGCACCCGCAGCTCGATCTGGGAGTAGTCCGCGTCCAGAAATACATAATCCTTCTCCGGCACGAACACTTTCCGAATCTGCCGCCCCAGTTCCATACGGATGGGAATGTTCTGGAGGTTGGGCTCCGTGCTGCTGAGCCGCCCCGTCGCCGTAATCGTCTGGTTAAAGGTGGTGTGGATTCTGCCGTCCTTCTCGTCAATGTAATTGTCCAGCCCGTCCGCATAGGTGGATTTTAGCTTGGCAAGCTGCCGGTACTCCAAAATCATCTCCACGATCGGGTCCTCAAAGCGGAGCTTTTCCAGCACCTCCGCCGACGTAGAATACCCGGTCTTGGTCTTTTTTCCGTAGGGCATCCGCATTTTTTCAAATAAAATAACGCCGAGCTGCTTCGGAGAGTTGATGTTGAACGTCTCGCCCGCCCTCTCGTAAATATCCTGCTCCAGTTCCGCAATCCGCTCTCCCAGTTTCACGCCGTACTCGCGCAGGGCGTCCCGCTCCACCAGAATCCCCCATTTTTCCATGTCATACAGTGTAAATAAAAGGGGCATCTCAATCTCCCGGAACAGAGACAGCGACTTCGTCTTTTTCAGTTCCTCCTCCAGCGGTCCCGCCGCCAGGGCGTTGACCAGCGCGCAGTAGCAGGCGTAACGGATCAGCTCCTCCTCTTTTTCCGCAAAAGCCGCCTCAAAAGACATTTTCCCGAACATCTGCGCGTACGGATACATGGCGATCCCCGCGTAGGCGTCCGCGATGTCCTCCTCCGCAAAGCCCTTCTGGACGGGGTTCAGCAGATACGCGGCAATATTCGTGTCAAAGCACCGCTCCGGCGTCGCCTCCGGAAAAAAGGACAGCTGCGCCTTTAAGTCGTTGGCCGCCAGGCGGCTCTTTTTCATGAGCGGTCCAAACGCTCCCAGAACGTCATTTTCCGACAAATTCTCCCCCACACGGGCAAAACAGGTGGCGTCCTTTCCGCCGGACACCGCCAGCCCCAAAAGCCGCCCTCCGGACTCCGACATAAATAATGTCATCTGGCCGCCCGCGTCCTGTGTCACATCCTCTTTTTCCCGGAAAATCGCCCGCGCGCCCAGCACATCTCTGTCCTCCAGGCCTTTCAGAAACGACGTCCACTCCTCCCTCGCGTCGATCACGCGGAAATTTTTCTCCACGCCCCGGTCGGAGCCCGTCTCCCCGTCGAAGCGCTTTAACAGGGACTTGATGTCCAGCGACTGAATCAGCTGGAACGCCTTCGCGTTAAAGGTGTCCTTCAGCTCGCACTCCTCCGTGACGATTCCCAGCTTGCAGTCCGTCTTGATCGTCGCGAGCTCCTTGCTGAGCTTCGCCAGCTCCGTATTATTTTTCACGGCCTCTCTGGCTCTCTTTGGCATGATTTCGTCCACATGGGCAATCGTGTTCTCCACGGTGCCGTACTGAGCCAAAAGCTTCACCGCCGTCTTTTCACCCACCCCCGGCACGCCGGGAATATTGTCCGAGGAATCTCCCATCAGTCCCTTTAAATCTATAATCTGCAGGGGCGTCACCCCGTACTTTTCCAATACCTGCGCCGTGTAGTAGTCCTCCACCACCGTCCGGCCCGCCTTCGTCTTGGGAATACGGATCTTGATCGTATCCGTGGCCAGCTGCAGGAGGTCCCTGTCGCCGGACACCACGCACACGGAATACCCCTCTTTTTCTCCCTGCCTCGCCATCGTGCCGAGAATGTCGTCCGCCTCAATGCCTCCCTTGGAGTAAATGCGGATATTCATCGCTAAGAGCACCTCTTTGAGCACCGGCACCTGCTCCTGCAGCTCCTCCGGCATGGGCTTTCTCGTCCCCTTGTACTCCGCGTACATCTTGTGCCGGAACGTGGGGGGCTTCTCGTCAAAAGCGATCAACATGTGGCTCGGCGCCTCCTCCTCCATCACCTTGAACATAATGTTCAGAAACCCGTAAATGGCGTTGGTGTGAAGCCCCTCCCGGCTCGTCAGTTCCGGCACCCCGTAAAAGGCCCGGTTTATAATGCTGTTCCCGTCAATCAATACCAGTTTCTTTTCCAATGCGGTTACCTCCCCGATCGTCTCCATAACTGATGCGGGGAGCCTTTTCTCTGTCCCCGCGCCATATCTATAGCATACAGGTTTTTCTCCTTTTTTTCAAGAAAATTGTTGACACCCGTCCGAAAAAATGGTATGATAAATCACGTTCTAGCGCGGATGTGGCGGAATTGGCAGACGCACAAGACTCAAAATCTTGCGGTGGCAACATCGTGCGGGTTCAAGTCCCGCCATCCGCAGGTTGTAATTTTTCCCAATAGTTACAACTCCCTTGTATAGAAAGAGAGGCAGGTTCGCTTGCCTCTCTTTCTCATTTTTTATGAAATATTCAGTTTGGAAAAAGCTCTAACTGCATCTGCCGGTCCACCCAGCTTTTCTGCGAGGCCTCGTGGACGATATCCCCCGGCATGCTTCCCCCTGTCAAAAAAGGAGAATCGGGATCGTGCTTTTTCATATTCTCCCTCACTAGCTTTGCATCTGCATTTGCGTAGCAATACCTGCACAGATGGCCGCAGGTATCATACGCGCCGATATCCGCGCCGAGAATACAGGCACACTCCCCGTTTCTCTGATTTTTCTTCCTCGCGGGGACATGCAGCCTGTGATGAAGGGCCTTCTCGAAAACAGCGGCCGTCATGCAGCCGGAGCAAGCCGCCCCGTATTTTTCTAAATCGTTTCCCTCTGCGCACGGCTTGATCACCATTTCATTCCGGTCCGCAATCTCGATAAACGCCTTTCCGAGCATGGTCCTCTCCTCCATGCTCACCGCTTTTGCCTCCGGGAAATTCCGCTTTACTTTTTTGTAAATGTCGATAAAGCTGATCACGCAGGTCCTTGTATAGCCGCGCAGCGCGCCCGCCATTTTTTCAAATTCAGAAATATGCCATTTCGTGGAATGTCCGGCGTCCACAAAAATCGGATCGTACCTCCACCCCACGCAGTCCGTCCCCACAAGATCCGACAGCTTCTGAAAGCTCTCAATCACAAGCTCCTTGTCTGGGACATTCGGCTCAATCTCCTTCCCATAAGGCGTAATCGTCACAAACCAGTACTGCCCGTAGGGCTCCAGCCTGTCCATGAAGGGCAGCATGGGCGAGGGGTTCTTGGTGCAGAATGCTATCAGATCTACAACGTCCGGTGATAGACTATATTTCGTCACCTGACAGGGGTTATAGGGATTTCTCACTAAGACAAACCCCTCCCGCAATCGGTTCAAAAACCATTTTGAATAAAATGCCGGAATATCCGTTCTCATTCCCGTCTGTATAATCAATTCGCCACATCCTTTTGATGTTTACTTTACATCGTTAAAGCAGGAGCACAGCCCACGCCGCGCTCCCGCTCTCCTTTCAGTCTTTTCAGTCCAGCCTCTCCTCCAGGGCCTTCACCACAATCTCCAACACCTTGATCCGGGCATAGAGCTTGGAGTTGGCCTCGATGATGTGCCACGGCGCCGCCTGGGTGGACGTGCGGACAATCATCTCATCCACCGCCTTCTCGTACTGATCCCACTTCTCGCGGTTGCGCCAGTCCTCGTCGGTAATTTTCCACTGCTTTTCCGGGGTGACCTGCCGCTGCTCGAACCGCCTCGCCTGCTCGTCCTTGTCAATGTGCATCCAGAATTTCAGCACGATGGCGCCGGATTTCGCCAAATGGGCCTCCATGTTATTGATCTCGCTGTAGGCCCGCTGCCACTCCTCCGGTTTCGCGAATCCCTCGATGCGCTCCACTAATACCCTGCCGTACCAGGTGCGGTCAAAAATCGCCATGTGGCCGTTTTTCGGAAACTTTTCCCAGAAACGCCACAGGTAGTGATGGCTCTTTTCCGTGTCGTTGGGGGAGGCGATGGGCACCACCTCATAGCCGCGCGGATCCATGCACTGGGTAATCCGCTTGATGGCTCCGCCCTTGCCGCCCGCATCCCAGCCCTCGAAGGCAAGTATGACTGGCACGCGCTTTAAGTACAACAGATAAATAGCGGGATATAGGTTTGAACGCAAAAGCCGCGCGAAGCGGCTTTT
>CANRJU010000131.1 GCA_947631075.1 uncultured Lachnospiraceae bacterium | reverse complement strand
TGTAGACGACATGAGCAACTGGTATGTGCGCCGATGCCGCGACCGCTTCTGGGCGAAGGGCATGGAGCAGGACAAGATCAACGCCTACATGACGCTGTACACCGCCCTTGTGACGATCAGCAAGGCGGCTGCGCCGATGATTCCGTTTATGACGGAGAGCATCTACCAGAATCTTGTCTGCGGACTGGATTCGAGCGCGCCGGAGAGCATCCACCTGTGCGATTTCCCGGCGGTCGATGAATCGTGCATCGACAAGGAGTTAGAGCGGCAGATGGATGAGCTGTTGGATATCGTGGTGTTAGGACGCGCCTGCCGGAACACGGCGAATATCAAGAACCGCCAGCCGATCGGCACGATGTATGTGAAGGCCGAGGGCAATCTGTCCGAGTTCTACCGGGATATCATCGCCGACGAGCTGAATGTAAAAGAGGTGATTTTCGCGGACGACGTGGAGGGCTTTACCTCTTACAGCTTCAAGCCGCAGCTGCGCACGCTGGGACGGCGCTTTGGCAGCCGGATCAACGCGCTGCGGGATGTGCTTGCCGGACTGGACGGCGCGGCCGCTATGCGGGAGCTGAATGAGGCGGGCGAGCTGAAGGTGACGGTAGAGGGAACAGAGGAAGCGCTTGAAAAGGACGACCTTCTGATCGAAACGCGCCAGAAGGCGGGCTATGTGAGCGAGTCCGATTACGGCATTTCCGTTGTGCTGGACACGAACCTCACGCCGGCGCTCATCGAGGAAGGATTTGTGAGAGAGCTGATCAGCAAGATCCAGACGATGAGAAAGGAAAATGATTTCCATGTGACGGATCATATCCGCGTATATCAGGATGGAAACGCGCGGATCAAGGAAATTTTTATGGCGCACGCCGAGCACATCAAAAAAGAGGTGCTCGCCGATGAGATTTTCCTCGGCGAGATGCGAGGGCATACGGCTGAGTGGAATATCAATGGAGAACCTGTAGTTCTCGGAGTAACGAAAATTACGATTTAGAAAGAGAGGATTTTATGAATATGATGTTTGTGACCGAAAAGGACCGGAAGGCAAAACTGAAGTCCCACATTGAAAATTACATGAGGATGCTGTTCCGCAAATCGTTAGACGAGGCGACGCCGCAGCAGATTTTCCAGGCTGTGGCATACGCGGTAAAGGACACGGTGGTAGACGACTGGATGGCCACCCACAAGGAGTATGAGAAGCAGGACGTAAAGACCGTGTACTACCTGTCAATGGAGTTTTTGATGGGACGCGCGCTGGGAAACATAATCATCAATTTAAAGCAGGATAAGATTGTCAGAGAGGTATTAGACGAGATGGGAATCGACCTGGACGTGCTGGAGGATCAGGAGCCGGACGCCGCTCTCGGAAACGGCGGTCTGGGCCGTCTGGCAGCCTGCTTTCTGGATTCTCTCTCCACGCTGGGATATCCGGCGTATGGATGCGGAATCCGCTACAAATACGGCATGTTCATGCAGAAGATCGAGAACGGCTTCCAGGTAGAGGCGCCGGACGACTGGTTAAAGGACGGCAACCCCTTTGAGATGAAGCGTCCGGAGTACGCCGTGGAGGTCCGGTTCGGCGGCTATGTGGCAGTGCGCCGCGATGAAAAGACCGGGCGGGATAAGTTCGTACAGGAGAACTATCAGTCCGTCATGGCGGTTCCCTACGACCTCCCCGTTGTGGGCTATGGAAACAAGATTGTCAACACCCTTCGGATCTGGGATGCGGAGGCGATCGACAACTTCAATCTGGACTCCTTTGACAAGGGCGATTACCAGAAGGCCGTGGAGCAGCAGAACCTGGCAAGGACCATCTGCGAGGTGCTCTACCCGAACGACAACCACTACGCCGGCAAGGAGCTGCGCCTGAAACAGCAGTATTTCTTCGTGTCTGCCAGCGTGCAGCGCGCCATTATGAAATATATGGAAAACCACGACGATATTCACGGACTCCCGGAGAAGGTGGTATTCCAGCTCAACGATACCCACCCGACGGTCACGATTCCGGAGCTGATGCGCATCCTGTTAGACGAGTACGACCTGACATGGAACGAGGCGTGGGACATCACTACGCGCTGCTGCGCTTACACGAACCACACCATTATGTCCGAGGCATTGGAAAAATGGCCGCTTGAGCTGTTCTCCCGCCTGCTTCCGAGAATTTACCAGATTGTCGAGGAGATCAACCGGCGCTTCCAGGAGAAGATTCAGACCATGTATCCGGGCAATATGGAAAAGGTCAAGAAAATGGCGATCATCTACGACGGCCAGGTCAAGATGGCGCATCTTGCCATTGTCACCGGCTTCTCCGTAAACGGCGTGGCAAGGCTGCACACCGAGATTTTGAAGAATCAGGAGCTGAAGGACTTCTACGAGATGATGCCGGAGAAATTCAACAACAAGACCAACGGCATTACCCAGCGCCGCTTCCTGCTGCACGGCAATCCGAAGCTGGCGGCGTGGGTTACCGACAAGATTGGCGCGGACTGGATTACCGACCTGTCCCAGATCGGCAAGCTGTCGATTTATGTAGATGACAAGAAATGCCAGCAGGAATTTATGAACATCAAGTACCAGAACAAACTGCGTCTCGCGAAATATATCAAGGAGCACAACGGCATCGAGGTAGACCCGCGCTCCATCTTTGACGTACAGGTAAAGAGGCTGCATGAGTACAAGCGCCAGCTTTTGAACATTCTGCACATCATGCACCTGTACAACGAATTGAAGAAAAACCCGGCGATGGATATGTATCCCCGCACGTTTATTTTCGGGGCGAAGGCATCCGCCGGATACCGCCGCGCGAAGGCGATTATCAAGCTGATCAACAGCGTGGCCGACGTGGTAAACAACGACGCGTCGATTCACGGCAAGATCAAAATCGTATTTATCGAGAATTACCGCGTATCCAATGCGGAGATGATTTTCGCGGCGGCCGACGTGTCCGAGCAGATTTCCACGGCCAGCAAGGAGGCGTCCGGTACCGGCAACATGAAGTTCATGCTGAACGGCGCGCCGACGCTGGGAACGATGGACGGAGCCAATGTGGAGATCGTCGAGGAAGTGGGAGAGGAGAACGCCTTTATTTTCGGTCTCTCATCTCAGGAGGTCATTGACTTTGAGCACAACAACCAGTACGATCCGAAGGAGATCTACAATCTGGATTCGGATATCCGCGCTGTGCTGACGCAGTTGATTGATGGAACATATTCCAATGAAAACCTGGATCTGTTCCGCGAAATTTACAATTCCCTGCTGGAGCGCAACGGCGGAGAGAGAGCGGACCAGTACTTCATTCTGAAGGATTTCCGCTCCTATGAGGAAGCGCAGAAAAGGGTGGAGGCGGCTTACCGCGACGAGGAGCGCTGGGCGAGAATGGCCATGCTCCAGACAGCGAAGTGCGGCAAGTTCTCCTCGGACCGAACGATTGAAGAATACGCGAAGGAGATCTGGCATCTGGAAAAGGTGACACTGTAAAAGGGGGACACGGTATATGCCGAATGGCGAGGGCCGCAGAAAGAGAAGGCTGAAAAAGAGACTGCGCAGGCAGAGGAAAAAGGAGCAGCGGCTCACTCCGCAGGAGCAGTTCGAGCGCCTTCTCGCGCTGAAAAAGGCGACCAGGTGTATTCTGGGAGCAGAAGATAAGTACAAGATATTTGTCCGTCTGACAGAGGACTTCCGAAAGCTCGGCGAGAAGCAGCAGGAGGCGGAGGAGCCCTTCGAGAACCTGGAGAAGTGCTTCTCGCTCAGCGAGGAGTGCCGGGCGGAGGCGGAAAAACTGGAACAGGAACTCCCGGCAGAAGAACAGGAGGAGTCCCAGACGGTCATGACCACCGCCAGAGAGCGGGAGACCGGGCAGAAAAAGGGAAAGGGAAAGTGGATTGCCCTGGCCCTTGTAGTGCTCGTGGCGGCTGCGGCGATTGGTTACAAGTCCGCGCCGACCCGCTACATCCTCGCCGGATGGGAGGAGAGCCTGGGACTGGATGAGCAGGCCATGAAATCCTATGAGTTTCTGGGAGACTATAAGGACAGCCGCGAGCGCGCTAAAGAGACCGCTTACGACTACGCCGTCGGTCTCGGAGACCAGAGCCCGAAGGCGGCCTGGCGCCAGTTTCACGCCCTGGCGGAGAGCCATTATAAGGACAGCGCCGAGCGGGAAAAAAATATAGAGTTACGGCTGATCGCCAAGGCGGAACCGGGGGCCACCGTGATGTACGGGGCCAGCAAGTGGATCGTGCTGGAAAAGGCGGATGGAAAGGCTGTGCTGGCGAAATCCAAGGGGATGAGCCGCCAGAAGTACCACGATGCCGAGGGACGGGTGGAATGGGATACCTGTTCCCTGCGCAAATACCTTAATTCCGAGTTTTCGGACAGTACATTTACCCCGGAGGAAAAGGAACAGCTGATGGCTACCAGGCTGTCCAATCCGGGCAGCAGCCGCTACTCGACCAAGGGCTGCGGGGACACGGAGGACCAGGTATATATTTTCAGCGAAGAAGAATTTGGCCGATATAGAGATGTGTTAAAGGGCAGAGCTAAAAATATGCGGCTGCGCACTCCGGGAAAAGAGGAGGACACAACCGAGTTTGTCTCCTATGAGGGAGAGCTGGTCTACTACGGTATTCCGGCCGCAGATGAGGGAGCCGCGATCCGGCCGGTCATCTGCGTGAAATATGAGTGATCAGGGAAGGTACCATAGTACAGCTATGGTGCCTTTTTTGACGTTTATAAACGCTTTTTTGCCGGTAAATTCGTTACTGATGCCAAGGGGATAGGCGTTGGTCAAAGTCATGTCGGAGAGCTCGTACTTGAAGCCCTGAATGGTGACGCCCACCGAGATGTCGCTGAGCGAGAGCACCGAGCAGAGATTGCCGGGCCTGTTCTCCGGGAGGTCTTTGCCAAAGGAGAGGGTGCCGTCCGTGATTACCCGCAGATTGAAGCGGTCCCCGTACATAGTGGCCGTGGCTCCCTGCCTGGAGAGGAAGGTGAGCACCTGGATGTTGCCCAGGGCGTGGTCCAGGCGTCCGCCGAAGCCGCCGTAGATGGCAAATTCCCGGTATCCTTTCTCCAGACCGGTCCTGGCGGCCAAAAACAGGTCGGTGTCATCCTTTTCCTTCGCGTAGCGGATGCTGTCGGCGGGCAGGTCCGTCCGGGTGACGGAGTCGAAGTCCCCCAGCACGATATCCGCCCGAAGTCCCAGCTTTTCCAGATAGTCAAAGCCGCCGTCGGCGGCTATGACCAGGTCTTTGGAAGATAATTGTATATCGCAGGGCGTCTGCTCGCCTGCCGCGAATATATAGCAGATTTCCGATTCCATAAAGCATTGTCCTTTCTATTCGAGCGCCGAAATGGCGTCAACCAGATAGCTCTCCTCCAGATCCTCCACGGTTCCGCTGTCACAGGCGGATGCCAGGGACGGGTCTATGGGGAGCTGAGCCAGAACCGGCACGCCGTAGGTCTCCGCGATCTTGTCGATCCGGCTCTCGCCGAACACCGGAATCTTTTTGCCGCAGTCCGGACAGGTCACATAGCTCATGTTCTCCACCAGGCCCAGAACCGGAATATTCATCATCTCCGCCATCTTCATGGCTTTTTCCACAATCATGGAAACCAGGTCCTGCGGGCTGGTGACAACGACGATGCCGTCAACCGGAATGCTCTGGAATACCGTGAGCGCCACGTCGCCGGTGCCCGGCGGCATATCCACGAGCAGATAGTCCACGTTGTCCCACAGGGTGTCGGTCCAGAACTGCTTTACCGTGCCGCCGATGACGGGACCCCGCCACACGACCGGATCCGTGTCGTTGGGCAGAATCAGGTTGATAGACATGACGTCGATGCCGTATTTGGCGGTCTTTACGGGAAACAGGGTCGTCTCGTTGCCCATCGCCTTTTCTGTGAGGCCGAACGCCTTCGGGACGGAGGGGCCGGTGATGTCGGCGTCCAGTATGCCGCAGTGATAGCCTCTCTTTGCCAGATTGACCGCCAGAAGATCGGTCACCATGGACTTTCCGACGCCGCCCTTGCCGCTGACTACGCCGATTACCTTGCTGATTTTGCTGTTCGGATGGGGCGCCTCCAGAAAGCTTTTGGGATCCCTGTCCGCGCAATTACTGCTGCAGCTGGAGCAGTCATGGGTACAATTTTCACTCATTTATTTTCACTCCTATCTCAAATTTTTTATTGTTATATCTCCATTTCGGAGCGTTTGCGCGACGTGAAACAATCATTGCATCAGCATGATTTTTCAACCTATATCTTTACTTTAGTACGACAAGTGAATCTTGTCAAGAATCTTTCTATATGATATGATAAAACCATCTATGACTATCTTTTGTGCCGGAGCGTTTACGCGACGGAGTGGAGATTATGAAAAAGGAGGATTCGGATGTATACCGTATCGTTGGAGAAATTTACTGAAAAAATGGAAGTGGAAAATCTCACGCCGGATATAGATATGTCGGAGATTGAGATCACGCAGGCGGATGTGAACCGTCCCGCCCTGCAGCTGACCGGATTTTTCGACTATTTTGACCATCACCGGGTGCAGATTATCGGACAGGTGGAGCACGCCTACATGGAGAATCAGGGCGTGGAGCAGAGCGCGAAGATGATGGAGAAGATCATGTCCTATAAGGTGCCCTGCATTGTGTTCTGCCGGGATCTGCCGGTGCCGGACGAGTTTATCCGGCTGGCGAGGGAGAACGGCGTGCCCATTATGCGCACGTCCTTAGACACCACGGATTTTTCCGCGGAGATCATCCGCTGGCTGAAGGAGGAGTTAGCGCCCCGGATCAGTATTCACGGCGTACTTGTGGATATTTACGGCGAGGGCGTTCTGATCATGGGCGAGAGCGGCATCGGTAAGAGCGAGGTGGCGCTGGAGCTGATTCACAGGGGGCATCGTCTGGTGTCCGACGACGTGGTGGAGATCAAGAAGATCAGCGACGAGACGCTGGTGGGCTCCGCACCGGATGTGACGAGGCATTTTATCGAGCTGCGCGGCATCGGCATTATTGACGCCAAGGCGCTGTTCGGCGTGGAGAGCGTGAAGGATAACCAGAATATCGACATGGTCATCAAGTTGGAGGAGTGGA
>CANRJU010000130.1 GCA_947631075.1 uncultured Lachnospiraceae bacterium | reverse complement strand
GGCGGCATCACCGTGGGAGGGCTCTCCTGTTTTTTGAGCTACGCGAACCAGTACACAAAGCCCTTTAATGAAATATCCGGCGTGGTCACGGAGCTGCAGAACGCCATCGCCTGCGCCGGACGCCTGCTGCGGCTGATCGAGGAGGAACCGGAGGAGCCGGACGCGCCTGAGGCTGTCCGGCTGGACGAAATGGCGGGCGTCCGAGGGGATGATTCCGGGACTGTCCGCTCGGATGGTATTGAGGCTGTCCGGCTGGAAAATGCCTGCGGGCAGGTGGAGTTAGAGGATGTGTATTTTGCCTACGAGCCGGATCAGAAACTGATAGAGGATTTTTCATTAAAGGTAGAGCCGGGGCAGCGGGTCGCCATCGTGGGGCCCACCGGCTGTGGAAAGACCACGCTGATCAATCTTCTCATGCGCTTTTACGACGTGAACCGGGGGACAATCCGGGTGTCGGGAAAAGACATCCGCCAGATTACGAGAGAGAGCCTGCGAGGAAATTACGGCATGGTGCTGCAGGAGACGTGGCTGAAACGCGGCACGATCCGGGAAAATATCGCCCTGGGGAATCCGGACGCCACGGACGAGCAGATTATAGAGGCGGCGAAGGCCAGCCATGCCCACAGCTTTATAAGGCGTCTGCCGCAGGGGTACGACACGGTCATCGGGGAGGAGAGCCTGTCCGCGGGACAGAGACAGCTTCTGTGCATTGCAAGGGTCATGCTCTGCCTTCCGCCCATGCTGATTTTGGATGAGGCCACGTCCTCCATCGACACGCGGACCGAGATGCGCATTCAGCAGGCGTTCGGGAAAATGATGCAGGGGCGGACCAGCTTTATCGTGGCGCACAGGCTCTCAACGATTCAGGAGGCGGACGTGATACTGGTAATGCGTGATGGTTCTGTAGTGGAACAGGGAAATCATGAACAACTGTTAAAGAAAAATGGATTTTACAGACAATTATTCGAGGCGCAATGGAATTGATCGCCGTTTGAAAATGTAGAATTTTTTGAAATTTTTCAGAGATCGATATTTTTGTAAACTTCATCTTTTTCCTGTTGATCAATGCCTAGGTATCGTTTGGTGATACTGTACGAAGAATGATTGTAGATACTCATGAGGAGGGCTGGCGGGACGCCGTCCTTCCAGGCATGATACCCAAATGTCTTGCGGAGGGAGTGACAGCTTATGGTGTCTCCCAGCCCGCAGAGAAAGGCCGCTCTTTTGATGATGCGGTAGGCCTGGGTTCGGTCGATGGGATCGTAGGGCGGCTTCTGGCTGGCAAATATGTAGCTGTTGTACTGGAACGGCTGCAGCGAGAGCCGGTAGGATTCCAGCGCCTCCCTGGAAGAATTGTTGAGGAGCAGCGTGTTCTCCTTTCCCGTCTTCTGCTCCACGACTGTGACGTGGTGCCGGTAGCGGCGTTTTTTCTGATCGTACACGTCCTGCCAGCGCAGGGGCAGCAGGTCGCTGATTCGCAGGGCTGAATTCAGCCCCAGAACGATCAAAGCGTAGTTTCTGGGCTTGTCCTCCACATCCCGATAAAAGTTGCGGAACCGGTGTAATTGCTGCCGGTTCTTGATTGGTGTTGTAGCACTCATGGCATACCCTTCTTTCTTTAAAATTTTTTGGGAAATCCCATTGGGAAATCTCACTGGAAAATTCCGCCGGGAATTCTGACGGGAAATTTCACCGGAATTTCCGACGGGAAATCTCATTAGGATTTCCCGTTATCTCTATTGTATCCTAAAAACCGTTAAAATGACATAATGAGACAATATTCAGCAGGCATTAAAAGCGACTTTTTGCGGGCGAGGAAAAGATTGCTTTTTCCGCTTTTTATTCTATCAGAAATTTTCTGTCAGAAAATTTCTGTCACGCACAGAGAGGGAATTGCGGAGAGGCTCTTTGCGGGGAGAGTGTTTCAACCGCCCATTTTTTAGAATATGGCAGGAGCTTCTTGAATAGGATAATAGAAGATAGCAGAAGTATAGTAGAAAGATGCCGGGAAAAGGCATTTGGACCCCGATATCATGGAAACGGGGGAAGGGAGCGTTGAGGATGGGGAAGGTGGAGTTCAAGGCGGTAGTTTCGGATGATTTCCGGGGCGTGATCACGCTGGAGATTCAAAACAGGCGAACGGGGAAGTCCGGCCGAATCCAGATAGGCCGAAAGGACTTTTACATCCGGCGCCTGACTATGAAGCCGGGGGAGTATACGCTCTCGGTCCGGGCTGTGTACGGGGGCCGGGAATTTCTGGCGGAGACGGAGCCGGACACGCTGTGTGTGGGAAAGAAAGTTATGTCCTTGGTTCAGATCCGCGTGACGGAGGAGAAAAAGGCAGCAGGGCCGGAGAGGGTTTATTCCGCAGGGACGGAAGCCGGTAGGATTCGCTCTGCGGAGGTGGGGACGGGTGAAATTAATTCTGCCGGAATAGGGTCTGATAAGGGTAGTCATTCTGAAAGGATAACTTCTGGAACGCGAGCAGTGGATGCGGGCACTGCCGGATTAAACTCTGCCGGGGGACATCTTAATTTTGGCCTGTGCCTGGTGTTTCTGCTTGTGACGCTGGCCTTGACTGTGGGGATTCTGGCGTTTCTGATGTCCCAAAGAGCGGAAAAACTGTGGGAATATGTGACCCGGAAAAGGGAAGGGGGCTATGATGACATAAGTGGCAGTTGAAATTCTTATATCTTTCGTAATTATGTCAAAATCTATGATACAAGGGGGATTTTGCTCCCAATACTACACGCATATAGGGAAAGCAATAAAACGAAAATGCAACACTTTGCTATATAGTGTTGCATTTTTAACTTACACCTTATATATCGGAGCATTCCGATAAAACATTATAGCTGATTTTTAAATTTTTTTAAATTTTTTTCAAAAAGTTCTGGGAAACAGCGGAAAATCGTTGTTTTTTCTTTGAGTAAAAATTTTAAATTTATTCTTTGTAAATTTCGATTTCCAAATTATTCCAAAACCATGTTGTTCAAATCAGCCATTTTCAACCGTCATAAAATAGAGAGAAATGGTTCTCGTCATTCAGTGATGAATTTTGCATGTTAATCGCTAGTTTGTTCTGATTTTTCGTCAATTAATAGAATATATATGTGATTTATAATAAACAAGATCACCCTCAAAAAACGCAACATTTTATAGCAAAAAGTTGCATTTTGAAAAACGGCGGAAAGAACCGTATAAAACGGCTGAAGGAGCCGTAGCAAAAGCGGCGGGAAACAGAGCGGGGATACCGTGATAGCCGTTGATAGCATGACAAACCGGATTGGAGGAGGTTTTATGCTGAGATTGAGTGTGAGCACAGAGGAGTACCTGATGCTGGGGGACGACATCAAGATCGTGTTTCTGGGCGGAAGCCATAACCATATGAGGATTATGATTGACGCGCCGAAGGATGTCAACATCGTGAGGAGCACGGTTCTGGAGAAGAACAACCCGGAACTGAAAAAGAACTCTCCCAAGTATTACGCGGAGCCGGAACTGCCGGAGCGGTACCGGAAACCGAAAAAGGGGAAAGTGCTGGAGCACAGCGAGAAGGCCTTTGAGCACTGATAATAACCGGAGAAAGCGCCGGACGCGTTGCCGGGCCCGCGAGGCGGACGGCGGTTTCGACGGATATTATATAGGATGCAGCGAGAAAAACAGATTTCGTAGCGTCCACAGGAAAATAAAAAACAATAACAAACACCGCAAACGGATTTGTGGTGGTAAAACAAGGAGGTAATCATTATGATAGTACAGCACAACATTACATCTATGAACGCTAACAGGCAGTTAGGTATCGTAGGAGGAAATCTTTCCAAGTCAACTGAGAAGCTTGCAAGTGGTTACAGAATCAACCGCGCAGCAGATGACGCAGCAGGTCTGGCAATTTCCGAGAAGATGAGGGCTCAGGTTCGCGGTCTTCAGAGAGCATCTGACAACGCTCAGGATGGCATTTCCCTTATCCAGACGGCTGAGGGCGCTATGGATCAGCAGCATGCAATCCTTCAGAGAACCCGTGAACTTTTGGTTCAGGCAGCCAATACTGGTACTTTGGATGGTTCACAGGAGAACGATTTCCAGAAGATTCAGGATGAGATCAACGAACTGAAGAAAGAGTATGGTCGAATCAGCACCGATACCGAGTTCAACAAGAAGAAACTGTTGGATGGTTCTTATAAGAGCCAGTACCTGCAGGTTGGAGCTAATAAGGGACAGGGAATCACGGTTGATATCAAGCTTGTAAAGTGGGAGCTGAGGACATTTTCTTCCAATGATCAGCTGCTTGGCAGCTTTTTGGTTGGCGAAGGAACGGTGAAGACAGGAAGCATCCTGATTAACTCCACATCCTTTGAAAAGACTGGTAGCAAACAGGGAATGGCTGTAACAGGAAGCAAGATTGTTAAGAGTGGAAAAGGTGAGGCAATTTCGAATCTGATTGATCAGGTGGATTCGATGATTAAGAAAGTCACCACTGAGCGTTCCAAGCTGGGTGCTATCCAGAACCGTCTGGAGTATACCGTTAAGGTAGACGACAATACAGCTGAGAACATGCAGTCCGCAGAGAGCCGCATCCGTGATACTGACATGGCAGATGAGATGACCAGATTCAGCAAGGAGAGCATCCTGCAGCAGGCAGCTACTTCCATGCTGGCTCAGGCCAACAACGCAAACCAGGGCGTTCTTTCACTGCTCCAGTAATAGCGTTCGGCATACAGACAGTAAAGTTGCACTATGCATAATTGACAGAAAGGATATCTTGGTATTTATTATCCGGATATCCTTTCTTTCTATAAAAATAATAAGAACACGATGGAGGGGCAGGACAGTGGAGTTTCCAGAATCTTTTTTCGAGGATGAGGTGCGGGAAGGCTTTTATGTCCCCGGCATGATGAAGCGCGCATGGGCGGCGAATCTGGAGATTTTCGATGCGGTCAGGAAAGTATGTGAAAAGCATGGCCTTTCGTATTATGCTGAGTGGGGAACACTTTTGGGCGCCGTTCGTCATGGCGGCATGATCCCGTGGGATGATGACTTTGATATCTGCATGAAAAGAGCGGATTATGAGAAGTTTCTGGAGATAGCTCCCAAGGAGCTGCCGGAGGGATACTGGGTTATGAGCTACCGGACGATGAATACGGATAACATGGTCAGCAAGGTGACCAACACGCAATTTCCGCTGATTGCCACGGAGGACTATCCTCTTTTCCACGGCTATCCTTATAATGCGTCTATTGATCTGTTTATTTTGGATTTTTTGCCTGAAGATCCAAAAGAAAGGACATGGTATAGGGATCTGTATTGCCTTGTGGCTGATATAGAATTTATCGTTGATGATAAGAACAGGGATTCTGAGAAGGTCGGGGTGCTTCTTCATAAGGTGGAAAAACTTTTTGGCATAGAAATCGATAGGGAGCAGCCTCTAAAACGGCAGCTGACAAAGGCTGTTGAGGATGTTGCGATGCACATGAATGAGGCGAGATGTAATGAACTGACCAACATGCCTCTTTATACAAAAAATGAGAACTATAGGATACCGAAGGAATATTATGCTCATACCATAGAGCTTCCCTTTGAGAATACGACCATTGCTGTTCCGGCACATTATGACGCTCTGCTCGCAAAAAAATATGGTGCGGACTGGATGAAGCCGGTGCGTTCCGGCGGCTCTCATGGCTACCCGGCCTATGAGAACGTGCACCGAGGAATAAGGGACGAGGTCGGCATCGAGCCTCTGCAGTATTTCTATTCAAAGGAAGAGATTGAGGCTGTGGAAAAGGAAAAAGCCCCCAAGGAGACCATGCTGGAAAGAGTTTCCGCATTTCTGCCGCTGTTCCATGAGGCGCATGAGGAGCTTGCGGGATTGCTCGCTGAAGAGCGGACAGATGAGGCGGCGGGACTTCTCAGTGAGTGCCAGAATGTCGCCATTGAGCTGGGAACACTAATTGAAAAGGAACGAGGCAGCGATCATCCGACGGTGTCTGTGCTGGAAAAATACTGCGAGCAGATCTTTCGGATTCATGAATGGCTGGCTGGTGGATATCAGGAAGGACAAGAGTCTGGCGGATCGGTGGAATCTGGTGAACCGGTGGGATTTGACAAGCTTACTGCGAGTACTGTTGAGAGGACAAGCTGTTTAAGAGATTTTGAAAAAGAACTGGAGAAAAGCATTGCGCAGGACCTGAAAGAGAAAAGAGAAGTCGTATTTCTTCCTTATAAGACCGACTGTTGGTGGATGATGGAAGAAATGTGGCGCAGGGCCGTGGCGGATGAAGAGGTGGAAGTCACAGTCATTCCGGTGCCCTATTATTATAAGGATGATTTTGGCTCGGTCATAAAGGATGAGCCGCATTATGAGACGGATTATCCGGTGGAAGTTAAGATTACATCCTATGAATCCTATGACTTTGCCGCTCATCGTCCGGACGTCATCGTGATGCAGTTCCCCTTTGATGAGTACAGCTACGGTTCTACTATCCACCCGTTCTTTTATGCGCAGAACATAAAAAAATACACGGACAGGCTGGTGTGGGTTCCTCCGTTTGCTATGGATGAAATCGGGCCGGGGGATGAGAGAGGCCGCAAGACGCTAAGGAACCTGTGCAGGACATTGCTTGTGCAGTCGGAGCAGATGAAAGATGTCTATGTGGAGCTTTTGACGGAGTTTGCCGGGGAGGGGACAAAGTCCATGTGGGAAGAAAAGATTTCTGTCTGGGAGCCGCTCTTGAGCGATGAGAGGAATCGCCCCCTGCGGATAGCGGGTGAAAAGGGCGTGCCAGAGGAATGGCTCGAAGCAATCCGAAAACCAGACGGCGGCGAGAAGAAAGTGATTCTGTATGTAATCAGCGCCAGCGTCTTGTTCCAGTACGGCGTGAAAGCCGTGGAGAAGATGCGCGAGGTGTTTGGACTGTTCCGGGAGCATAAGGATGACATCACTGTGATCTGGAGGCCGGATATGAACACCAGGGAGCTTCTGCGGCGGTCCAGACCGGAGGCATGGCCGGGATACCGGGATCTTCTACAGGAATACCGGGAAGGCGGATGGGGGATTTACGATGATTCTCTGGATGCGGAGCGGGCAGTAAGATTTTGCGATGCTTATTATGGTGACGGGAGCGCGATGGCGAACCGGTGCCATGTGCTGAAAAAGCCGGTCA
>CANRJU010000129.1 GCA_947631075.1 uncultured Lachnospiraceae bacterium | reverse complement strand
CTCGAATGACAACGGTGTGGATTTGCAGGTGGTGTGAATCAGTCGTCGCTCCGGGGAGAGCAGCGCAATCAGACGGAGGAGCCACAGAAGAAATTCTGCGAGAGCGTGTGTAAAGGCCGAGGGTCGCGACAGCGGCGGCGTATGGATTCTGTACTGAGTGCGTGCCCCCCGTTGCGGCGCTGGTCGCCGCGTGTGCCGGTTTCCCGCTCTGCGTGGGGCAAGCGCACCACTCAAATAAGGCGCGGCGTGTGAGCCGCTGTTGGAGCGAGGTCAAGATGCCGTTTTCAGACTTTTGGCTCCGTTCGATTATCGCACAAGATAAAGGGAGGTGGTCGCAAGCGCCCACCTCCCGGCCGCAAAGCCCCGCAGTGCGGGGCTTTTTTGAGTTTCGCCGGGGTGGTCGGTAAAAACGGCTGCCCCGGTTTCAGGTGCACCTTGAAGCCCAAAACGCCGGTGCCGCAGAGCTTTTTGGTGAGTCATACAACAAAAGGAGGACTACATTGGAAAATACTGAAAACAACAAAGTGAGGACCGCGGTGTGGCTGCGGCCCACTGCCATTGAGGACATCGACCACTGGATGAAACGGGACAACTGTAAAACGCGCAGCGAGTTCATCGACAACGCTCTCGCGTTCTACGTGAGCTACCTGGAATCAAACGACGCCTCCAACTTCTTGGGCCCGGTGCTGTCGTCCATGATCCGCGGGATATTGGAAAACAACAATAACCGGCTCCGCTCTCTCCTCTTCAAGTGGGCGGTGGAGCTGAACATGGCCTGCCACACCATCGCCGCCCACTTCCGGGTGGACGACATCGACCGCAAGGCCCTCCGGGCGTTCGCAATAGACGAGGTGAAGAAGACCTGCGGTCAGGTGAGCTTTGACCACGCGCTGGATGTGCAAAGGCGCATACCCGTGAAGGATGATACCAAGTGGCCCGGATAATATTCATCTCACCCTACCTCAAGGGCGGGCAGGACAAGTCCAGACTTGCGCACCGCACCAAGTACATCGCTACACGTGACGGCGTGGACCTGCTCAGGTCAGAGCGAGGCTCGGAGTCCACAACAGAGAAACAGCGCGAGTATATCCTGCGGCTCGTCAAAACGTTTCCTCAGTCGAAGGAGCTGGCGGAGTACGAGGACTACCTCTCCATGCACACCAAGGACGCCGCGTCGGAGTTCATCGACCAGGTGTGGGAGCAGTTCATAGACTCCATGGATAAGCGCGAAAACTATCTGGACTATGTCTCTCACCGTCCAGGTGTTCAAAGTGACGGCGACCACGGGCTGTGGGATAAGGACGGGAAGGTTACGAATCTCAGCAAGGCCGTGGCGGAGGTGGCAAATCACCCCGGCATCGTCTGGACGCCGGTGGTGTCACTGCGGCGCGAGGACGCGGAACGTCTCGGTTACACCGACGTGGACAACTGGCGGGCGCTGGTCAACTCCTGCGTCCAAGAGATAGCAAAGGGCTACAGAATACCGCTGGAGCATCTGCGGTGGTATGCCGCGCTGCACGAAAAGGAGAAGCACGTCCACATCCACATGGTGGTGTTCTCCTTTGATCCCAAGGAGGGCTACCTTACCAAGCAGGGTATTCGGGACATCAAGTCCGCGTTCGCCACGCGCGTCTTCGAGCAGGATCTGCTGAACACCTACGAGCGAAAGACCGAGTACAGAAATGCGCTGGGGAAGTCAGCACAAGCACAGATGGCGGAGCTGGTGACCTCCATGAACAGCGGCTCCGCCGTCAGCGAGCGGCTGGAGCAGCTCATCAGTGAGCTGGCCGAGAAGCTCAAGACCACAAAGGGGAAGAAGGTCTACGGCTACCTCCCGCCGAGGGTCAAGAGCGTCGTCGACGAGATCGTGGACGAGCTGGCGAAGGACGAGAGAGTCGCTGCGGCGTACTCGCTCTGGCAGGATATGCAGGACGAGGTGGTGCGAACCTACACAGACGACCTGCCTGAGCGTGTGCCGCTCTCCCGGCAAAAGGAGTTCAAGCCCGTGCGGAATATGGTGATCCGCGAGACGCTGAAGCTGGCGGAGCGCAGGGTCACATTTGAGGATGAGGGTATGGACGACGAGCCGGAGAGCGCGGAGACAGTCCCGCCTCCAATCTCCGGCATCCACAGAATATATGAGCAGGCCGAGAGATACCGCAAAGCGAAGAAAGCTCTCTACGATGAGGAGGCCGACATGGACGAAAAGCGGTCTGCCATTGATGAGTTACAAAAGCTATGGGAGGAAGGGTACACCATCGCCGCTCACCAGTTGGGTAAGGTGTACCGTGACGGGCTGGGTGTCGCCGCCGATTGGGTAAGGGCCGAGGGATGGCTCAGAAAATCCGCGGAACGTGGTACAGTCTGCTCGGCCTACGCGCTCGGAAAGCTCCTGCTGCCTGTTGGCCTCTCCACCGAGGCCATCCGCTGGCTCAAGTACGCCGCCGATGCCGGCGACCAGTATGCGAGGTACACTCTCGGCAAGGTCTACCTCGCGGGAGAAAACGCGGAGAAGGACGTGAACACGGCCATCAATTACCTGAAAGCCTCCGCCGAGCAGGGCAACCAGTATGCACAATATACTCTCGGTAAGCTCTATCTGCTGGGCCGGGAGGTACTACCCGACAGAGAAGCGGCGGTGTACTACCTCACCCAATCGGCGAAGCAGGGAAACCGCTACGCCAAATTCTTCCTGGATCACATGAGCGACATCCGCACGTCGTCCGTCACGTTGGCGGCCCTGCGGATGTTCCACCACATGGCGAACATCTTCCGGGACTCCACCGCCCAGGACTCCACCCATATGGGCCTCCACATTGACCGCAAGCGGCGGCGTGAGCTACAGGAGAAGCGCATCGCCATGGGCCATAAGCCGGACGACCATGAGGATGAGAGGATGAATCAGACGATGGGTTAAACGAGCACAGAAAAAGGCAGGGAATTTCCCCGCCGATATGGTGGACCAGGGCCTTTCGGCCAGCCCGGACTGTTCAGGCGATTGGCCTGAACTCGATGTTTATCCGCATACCCATCCCGGCGGCGAGCCGCTGGAGGGTCCTGACGGACGGGTTGCCGTCGCCGTTTTCAAACTTGCTTATGTCCGACTGCGCGATACCGGTGCGCTCGGACAGTTCCTTCTGGGTAAGACCGGATTTTTTTCGCGCGTCGATGAGCGCCTGCACCAGCGCAAACTCCGGCTCCAGCGCGTCGTACTCCCGCCGAAACTCCGGGTCCCGGAGTTGCTCGGCGAGGAAAGATTCAAAATCATCCACGTTATTAGCCTCCCTCACAATTTTACCTGACCGCTATTTCATCTCCACAAATCCCACGATCAGATCCACAGCCTCGGCGGTGATGTCCTCTGGGGCTTTTTCCTCGAAGGAGGCGTTGCGGCTTGTAAAATCCAGCATCCGCGCCTGGTCGCAGAGGATAACGCCGTCTGTCTTGGTGCGGTCGTCCAGGCGGACGTGGAACGGGTGGCCCTTGTTCGTGTGAGTGATGGGGCACACCATCGTGAGACTGCTCACGCGGTTAAATAAGTTGTTGCTGACCACTAACGCCGGGCGCCGCCCGCGCTGTTCGTGGCCGGATTGAGGGTCGAAATCAAGATAGACGATGTCTCCCTGCTCGAAAATGCTCACCATACCTCAGTGCCCTCCGATTTGCCCCAGTCGACCTCGGGCTCGGTGTCGATGCGGCCAAGCTCCTCCGCGTCCTTCCCGTAGAAGGCCGTCAGGCGCTCCTCCAGCGTGCGGTGCTGCCGGGGGGCAGCGGCCTTGATTTGCAGGCAGTTTCCGACCTGGACGATCTCCACCCGGTCATTCTCCCGAAGCCCAACGGACTCAAGGGCTGTCTTGGGAATCCGCAACCCCTGACTGTTGCCCCACTTTTGAATCGTAGCGTACATCTCAGCCACCTCCTACAAATAGTATATACAAAGTATAAACCAATGTCAAGAGCATTATACTAAAAGAGAGATTTGTCCCATTCACTGATTTTCCGAAAAACCATCTAGCCGTGACACGAAAAAACGCACAGCCTCCCGCCAAGGGGCGACTGCGCACTTTTGCTGAACCGGGGGGAGGTTCACTGTGACCCCCCTTGAAGGACCCAGTATAACAGAGAATATAGAACAGAGGAAGAAGTAGATATTACTCACTTTCATGTCTGCTTTCCGGTTGACTGTATGGCTTTCTCTGCCCATCAAAAATCATCTGGATGGAAAAAGCGATTCTCCCTTTTGACGATCATATTTCTCTCGACTTTTCCGCCTCTCTGCGGTATTGTGTGTTGCCAAAGGGGGACTGAAAATGGACAGTATTATAAACGAGCTTTACTACGGCAATATTTGCCCTGTCGAGCAGATGGGCAGGTTTACCCCGGAGCAAAAGGCCATCTTGAAGCGGATGTATGAAAATGAGGAAAAACTGGAAATGAGCCTGAACGAGCAGGAGAAAGCCCTGCTCCATGTTATTCAGGACGACCGCCTTGAGCTTGCTGCCAGCGTCGGAGAAAAACGCTTCCGGGAGGCGTTCACGCTTGGCGCGAGGTTGGCGATAGAGATATTTACGACGGAGCTGGGCAATCAGTATTCGGATAATATGGAATAGAACCGTTGTGGTAGAGAGCTCAAGGTGTCGAGGACGGCGGTTCATTGGAGCTTCTCGGTATAGATTTGCTCCATATGATAGCCAAGCAAAGTGAACCATGGGGTAAGACGGTACGGCAATGTAAAAGAGACGCAGTTGGGATTCCGGCTGCGTCTCTTTTCAGTGCGGCTGAGATAAGCAGAAACATTCTCATAATCTATTATTTATCATTCAACATAGATATTTGCTATTTATGATAAAGAACAATATAATGTAGACATCAAGAAGCTTTACGGAGGGATTCGCGTGAAAAAGGCTCTGCTATGGATGATGGCAATCCTGATTATGATAGGCTCCACTGGATGCGGTAATAGCGAGAACGCAAAAGGCGAAACGCAGGATGGCGAATCCGCAAATCATACGGCAACGGAAAACGAAAACATGAGTGACTATATTTCTCTTACTTCCCAAATCAACGAGCTTGAATCTGGGCTTTCTGCTGTGAGGTTTGATGGAGATTACGCTTTCGACCTCTTCTTGGAGCAGGGGGGTGCGGAGTCGGATCAGGATGTGTTTCGGTTTATAAGCCAAACACTACTCAGCGCAAACGCGGATCTTCAAATGCGGGCCGAGGGATTCGGATGCAGTACGATCTCCATCCAAAACACAGACGGTGGATACTTATTTGGGCGAAACTTTGACTGGCAGAATTGTGATGCGTTAATTGTCGCTTCTTATCCGAAGGATGGGTACGCTTCTATTTCTACTGTGAATCTTGGTTTCATTAGGCAGGGGGCCGGTATTGCCTCATCCATGCTGACTGATGAAATTCTGACAGTCGCGGCTTTATATGCCCCTTTGGATGGCATGAATGAAAAGGGACTTTGCGTATCCGTGAATATGATCGAAGATAACGCGACCATCCAGCAGGATACGGAAAAAGCGGACATCACCACCACGACGGCGATCCGGCTGCTTCTCGATAAGGCCGCTACCACCGACGAGGCGCTGGAGCTGCTTGGGCAATATGATCTTCATGCTTCCATGAATTTTATGGTCCACTTCGCCATTGCCGACAGCACCGGCAAGAGTGTGGCGGTGGAGTACATCGACAATGAAATGGTCGTGACGGACACGCCGATCTTAACAAATTTCTATCTTGCGGCGGGTGAGAAGCAGGGGATCGGGACCTCGCAGTCACATGAGAGATTCGATATATTGAACGACGCGATCTCAAATCACGCGACCATGGACAAGGAAGAAGTCAAAGACACCCTGGACAGCGTGAGTAAAGATAATTTCAATGAATTTGAATCGACCGAGTGGAGCGTCGTTTTTAATCAGTCAGACTATACGGCGACCTACTACCACAGGGAGAATTATGAGACGGCCTATGCCTTCAAAATAGAAACATAACGGAGGGGGCGATTACATGAACCATGCGCGGCTGCTGTGGCAGTTATACCGCAAAAAACAGTTGATGAAAAAACCGCAAGAACAGGTTCAGGCCCTCCAGGAAAAGAAGCTCCGCAAAATCCTCTTGTATGCTTATGAACATTCCGCCTATTACAGAGAAGCCTTTGAATCGGCAGGGATCACCGCGGACCGGATCGGCACGACTCCTTTGGAGCGGTTTCCCACCCTGAATAAAGAACTGCTGTTGGAACACTACGACGAGATCGTGACCGATCCAAATGTCAGGCAGAGTGACCTGCGCAGGTTTGGGGAAAGGTCATCGGACAGCGCGGAGTGTTATCTCGGAAAGTACCACGTCGTTCATTCATCCGGCAGCACGGGCATACCGAGATATTTCCTTTATGACGAGTGGGCCTGGGAAGAAGTGATCCTCAGCGTGATACAAGGGGCGTTATGGGATCTCTCCTTTCGGGATGTGCTGAGGCTGCTCGCAAGGAAGCCGCGTATCCTCTATATCGCGGCAACAGACGGACGCTACGGCGGGGCCATGGCGGTCCATGACGGCATACAGGGTGTTCGGGCGGAGCAGCGCTTCTTGGACATTGACACGCCGCTCTCAAAATGGCTTGAAACCGTGCAAGAATTCAAACCCAATATTATCATCGGTTATCCGTCCGCAATTAAGATTTTTGCAGAACTCATAGAGACGGAAAAGGCAGCGGATCAAATTGAGCGTGTCGTTACCTGCGGGGAACCGCTCACTCCCGGAATGAGAAGCTATTTTGAATCGGTCTTTCACGCGCCCGTCATCAACTACTATGGCGCAAGCGAATCCCTTGCCCTTGGCGCTGAGCAAAATGCAACAGACGGCATCATCTGCCCTCTCTTTGAGTTTGAGATCCCGGCTTTGGTGAAGCGCTTCATTTGCGATTATTCTTTTATCTGATCAAGCAAAAAATCCGTAGTGTACTGCGTAGAAATCGTGAAAGGCTCACCCGAATAAAACCCATGTCCGGCACCTTCAATGGTTTTCAATTCCGCATGATCATATACGGAAACGGCCCGCTCAGAATAAGACAATGGCACCACATCATCCTGTGTACCGTGGATAATCAACACATCATTTTTGAATTTGCCGATCTCATCATAGATGTCAAATGAGAG
>CANRJU010000128.1 GCA_947631075.1 uncultured Lachnospiraceae bacterium | reverse complement strand
CGAGAGCCTGTGGATTCAGGCGCGGCGCGTCCGCGGCCAGCCGGGAGAGAATGGGCGTGTTGACACGTCCATTTTTATTTTCTTTTTTACTATTTTCTACATTTTTTAAAAGGAACGACGCCTCTTTTTTCATTCCCAAAAGGCGCAGATAGGGCAGGGAGGCGGGCTGATCGGATATGCCGTAAAGGCGCGGATGGGGCAGGGAGGCGGGCTGATCGAATATGCCGAAAAGGCGTTGGAACAGCGCCCGCCGGATTCGTCCCGCGGTAAAGTTCTTTGTCTGGCAGCGCTCGACAAAATCAGAAAATCCGGCGTAATCCGGCAAAAGGCGCAAAAAGCGCTCCGACAATTCCGGGGAAATATCTTTGTACCCGGCCAGATTCTCAGCGGTCAGAAGCGCGTAGCCCACCACTTCGGAAAAATCATCGGCGGTCATGTGAGGAACGTCTGATTGATACATTTCATTTCGAAGGGCAGCTGCGGAGGGGTGCGGGCTGCCCGCGGGGAGGGCCTCGTCGTGATAGGTCTGGCCGAGACGCAGAATAGTGTGGGGAACGAGAGACGCTCCGGTCTTTAGGAGGGCCAGGCAGTACTCGACGCCCAGAATGTTGTTGGGCTGTCTTAGAAATTCTTCGGAAATGGGCAGGAGTTCAGACAGGGCGCGGGCCCTGGCCGCGGGAAAGGAGAGACCCTCCCGCAGATTTTTCTGCAGCAGCGCGGAAAAATCCTCCGGCTCCTGATGCAAGTGACGGGCGATTTCTAAAAAGGGCCGGATCTCGCCGCTCTCGCTGCCAAAGCAGAGGTCGGTGACAAATCCCAGAGAGGAGAGGGCGAGAATTCCGCCCAGGGCAAAATCCCCGGCGCTGGAAAGGGAAAAGCGCAGGGGCAGCTCAAAGACCAGATCGGCTCCGCCGTCCAGAGCCATCCGGGTCCGGGCGTATTTATCCACGATGGCGGGACCGCCCCTCTGGACGAAATCCCCGCTCATAACGCACACGACGTACCGGGCCCCTGTTTTTTCACGGGCCTGCCGGATCAGATAGGCGTGGCCGCTGTGAAAGGGATTAAATTCACAGATGATGCCCACCGCTCTTGGATTCTTCTTTTCCTCCATGTATTGTTCCTCCCTCAGACACCCATTTCCTGGATTTTTTCACAGAGAGCCTCCGCCAGCCGCCGATGGCTTTCGGCTGTGAAGTGCAGACAGTCGGAGGGGTCGGCCTCGGCGTAATCCGCGGCGTCTAAAAAGGCGGTTCCGAGTTCCGCCGCAACCCCTTTATACACGCCTCCGAGTTTTTTGGAAATTTCCACCGAGGAGGGCGGAAAAGTGGGCGCGCAGGGCGTGGACGCCATCGTGTCTCCGATGTGAATCGGGCTCACGAGCAGCACCGGCGCCTGGGTCACGTCCAGAATAATCTGGGTCAGACGGCGGATGCCGCCAGTAATTTTCTCCACCGAGGGGCGAAAATATTCCTTCATGTCGTTGGTCCCCAGCATGAGAATCGTAAGATCCAGCGGGACGTGGGATTCCAGACAGGGGATGATGTAGTCCAGGGCGTTCTTGTAGGGCTCAAAGGGATCGTCCAGAGACGTGGTGCGGGCGTTTTGTCCCTCCTCGTGAACGACGTATTCCGGCCCTAAAAGGCGCGCGAGCGTCATCGTCCAGCGGACGTCGTCGCCATAGCGTCCCCCAAAGGGGATGAAGCCGTATGTGTTGGAATCGCCAAAGCAAAGGATGTGTTTCATGATAACCTCCATTCTGGAGCGAACAAGTTCGCTCTAGCGAATTATTTTGCTCTGAGAACTGTGTTCGCTCTAGTGTCTTGTCGTAATAACTTGCCATTTTGAGTGCTATATATCCTCATTATAAGAGATGAGGGGACAAACATCAATAATACGATAAAAATTTCTCGCGATAAAATTTTCTCACGACAAGAATTTTGTCATTATAAAAATTTTCTCATGACAAAAAATTCCTATTAAATAATAGAGAGTTGTGTTATACTAAAATTGTGCTATACTTAACTTGTAAATACATGCGCAAAGCAGCGCGGAAATGAGGATCCAAAATGAGAGCTAATTCAGACATCATTAGTTTTGAGCAGATTACAAAAGAAGAGCCGGAGAAGGTAGAGGAATTGTCAGAGCTTGCCTCCCGCATTGTGAAGGAGCACTACGATCCCATTATCGGGCCGGAACAGAACGACTACATGATCGAGATGTTCCAGTCCCCGCAGGCAATCCGGGAGCAGCTGGAGCACGGCTACCAGTATTACCGGGTGCGCCGTTCGGACGTGGGGCCGATTGGCTTTATGGCGATGTATAAGAGGGAGAACGAGTGGTACATAAGCAAGCTGTATCTGGACAAGCAGTACCGGGGGCGCGGATATTCCAAGGCGATGATCCGCCACGCCAGCCAGCTGGGCCGGGAGGCGGGCGCCGAGGTGCTGACGCTCAATGTCAACAAGAGAAACAGTTCTGTGGAAATTTATGAGAGGCTGGGATTTACCAGAATCCGAAGCGAGGTAAATGACATCGGTCACGGTTACGTCATGGACGATTATGTGTA
Organism: uncultured Lachnospiraceae bacterium; assembly: GCA_947631075.1. Lineage (GTDB taxonomy): Bacteria > Bacillota > Clostridia > Lachnospirales > Lachnospiraceae > Eubacterium_F. Next base: position 4,638 of record CANRJU010000128.1, on the reverse strand, counting down.
TTCCCTGCCCATAGAATAAGAGAGGCGAGGCATGGAGAGAAATAAAAAAATTATTCAGACAAGCATAATAGGCATCGCGTCCAATCTGGTCCTGATTTTATTTAAGATGGGCGTGGGGCTTGTGGCTCACTCAATCGCCATTATACTGGACGCGATCAACAACCTGGGCGACGTGCTGTCTATGGTGATTACGATTATCGGGACGAAGCTCGCGTCCAAGGCGCCGGACAAAAAGCACCCCTACGGCTATGGCAGGATCGAGTATATTTCTTCTATACTCATTTCCTTTATCATACTGGCGGCGGGCCTTATCTCCGTCCGGGAGTCCGTCACCAAGATTGTCAGTCCGGAACCGGCGGAGTACACCTATGTGTCGCTGATTATTATCGCGGCGGCGGTGGTCGGGAAATTTTTGTCCGGCCGGTACATAAAGAGCGTGGGCGAGAAGATCAACGCCCAGTCGCTGGTGGCGTCCGGCTCCGACGCGTTTTTCGACTCCATACTGTCGTTGGTGACATTAGTGTCCGCCATTATCACTATGGTGTGGGGCGTCAGCCTGGAGGGCGTGCTGGGACTTGCGATATCCGTTATCATTATCCGCGCTGGACTGCAGACGCTGATGGAAATGCTGAACCACATCATCGGACTTCGGGCGGACGGAGAACTCACCCGGTCGCTGCGCGAGAAGGTGGAGGCGTTTCCGGGGGTAATCGGAGCTTACGACCTGACGCTGCACAACTACGGTCCGATGGACATGATCGGCTCCATTCACATTGAGGTGGCGGATACCATGACGGCGCCAGACATCCACAAGCTGACACGGAAAATCATGACGGCTGTCTACCGGGAATTTGGCATTGTGCTGACGGTGGGAATCTACGCTTCCAACACGACTGATGAAAAGGCGGCGGAGATTAAGCGCCGGCTGACAGAGATCCTGGGCGGGTATCCCGCTATTTTGCAAATGCACGGATTCTATGTGGAATCAGAAGAAAAGAGGGTATTCTTTGATGTGGTAATCGACTTCGAGGCGGACGCGAAACAGGTGCAGAAACAGCTGCTGGAACAGTTGCAGGACGTTTGTCCGGAGTATGAATTTCAGATCATCGTGGACTCGGATTACAGTGATTAATAAAAAAGGGGGAACTAGAACAATGGAGAAACTAGGATTTGGGCTTATGCGCCTGCCGCTGAAAGACGACAATTTTGCACATATAGACCTTGAGCGCGTGAAGAAAATGGCGGACGCCTTCATTGAGGCGGGCGGCACATATTTTGACACGGCTTATCCCTACCACGAGGGAAAGAGCGAGGAGGTATTCCGTGAGGCGGTGGTGAAGCGCTACCCCAGGGAGAGCTTTACGATTACGGACAAGCTGCCCATGTTTAGCATCACCCGTGCGGAGCAGATGCCGGAAATCTTCGACGAGCAGCTGTCCCGGTGCGGCGTGGATTATTTTGACTATTACTGGCTCCACGCGCTGGGGAGCAGGAGCTACGAAACGGTTCAGAGAATCGGCGCCTTTGAATTTATTTCCCAGAAAAAGAAGGAAGGGAAAATCCGCCACATCGGTTTTTCCTTTCACGATACGGCGGATGTGCTGGACCGGATTCTCACCGACCACCCGGAGACCGAGTATGTGCAGTTGCAGATCAACTATCTCGACTGGGAGGATTCCTCGGTGCAGGCGAGAGAGTGCTATGAAACGGCGACACGGCACGGAAAGCCTGTGATCGTCATGGAGCCCATAAAGGGCGGCGCCCTTGCCAGCATCCCGGAAAAGGCGGAAAAGCTCTTTAAGGAAAAGGAGCCGGAGCTGTCGATCGCGTCCTGGGCCGTCCGCTACGCGGCCAGCCTCGATAACGTCATGATGGTGCTCTCCGGCATGAGCAACGAGGAGCAGATGGAGGATAATCTCCGGTATATGAAGGATTTTCAGCCGCTCGATGAGGACGAGCAGAGGCTCGTGGAGCAGGCGGCGGATATCATCCGAAACAGCATCGCCATTCCCTGTACGGCGTGCCGCTACTGCGTAAAGGGGTGCCCGAAGGGAATTGCCATTCCGGATTATTTTGACGTGTATAATGTATATATGCGCTTTAGAAAACAACAAAAGGGCCATGCCTCCGGCCGGTACAAGGACATAGCGAGAAAGCATGGCAGGGCGTCGGGGTGTATCCGTTGCGGACTCTGTGAAAATAGCTGCCCGCAACACCTTCCTATCCGCGATTATCTGCAGGAGGTGGCGGCGGAGCTGGAGTAGGGAATAAAATTTTATTACCTCATTTATTACCCCATTTATTACCTCATTCTAAAATGGGGCGTTACCGCGCGATAAAGCAGCGCCACTCCTTCATCTGGTCCACCCGGATAATTTCAAAGCCCTGGTCAATCAGAGCCTGCCGGACCTCGTCCTCTTTTGTGTCGATAATTCCCGAAGTGATATAGAGCCCTCCCTTTTTCAGGTGGGGGCGAATCACTCCGGTCAGTGGAATAATAACGTCCGCGAGGATATTGGCGACCACGATGTCATGACCGGTTCCGGCCCGGACTTTCAAGTAGGAGTTGGTGATCAGGTCGCCGTCGTACAGCGTGTACTGCTCCGGCCTCAAATGGTTCACCGCCATGTTTTCCGCGGCGGTCCGCACCGCCGTCTCGTCAATGTCGATGGCGGTGGCGTGGGAGGCGCCCAGCTTCAGGGCGGCGATGGAGAGAATACCGCTGCCGCAGCCCACGTCCAGAACGGAATCGCCGGGCTTGATATACTCATTCAGCGCCTGAATACATAATCTCGTGGTTTCGTGGGAGCCGGTGCCGAAGGCGATGCCCGGATCAATTTCAATCAGGATATCATCTTCATTTTCTTTTTCGTATGTTTCCCATGTGGGCTTGATGACAATATTGTCCGCGGCCCGGAATGGCTTGAAAAATGTCTTCCAGTTGTTGATCCAGTCCTTGTCCTCCGTCTCGGACAGAGAGATAGTGCCCTTGCCAATTTCGCAAAATTCTTTTATTTCCTGAAAAATATTCTGCACCTGTAGCATGACCTTTTCCGGATCGCAGTTCTCCGGTTCTATGTAAAAATGAACCTTGGCGGTCCCGTCGTTTTCCTCCGGATCCGGGAGGATGTCCACAAACATTTTTTTCTTGTCCTCCTCGCTCAAAGGTACATGATCTTCTATTTCAATCCCCTCCACGCCGATTTCGTCCAGCATGTAACTGAGCATGTCCATCGCGTCCGTGTGGGTGTCTAAGGTAAAGCGTATCCATTTCATAGTGGTCCTCTTTTCTGTTGATGATTATAGTATATTTCATTTGCACGAAAATTTCAATATTTTGCACGAAAAATATAAAACTATGATAATTTTTCAGGATCACACTATGTCAACACTCTGATTTTCATTCAGACATGATTTTCATTCATCAACTCTTTTAGTTCATCGAGGCGAAGCCATCCATTGCTGTCCTTTACTGCTTCTTCAGCCTCTTGCAATTTCAATAATAACCTTTTCTCGGTTCTATCACGCTCATAATTTTCGGTATCAAGCACCATAAAATGCCCCCTGTCATTTTAATTAAGAAAAATTATTTACCTGCGTGTCAATTTTTTTTATCTGATGAAGGTAGATTGTAGTATATTCATCCTCCATAAAAATATTTGTTAATAACCTCATTATACAAAAGTTTTTCGTAAAATTCAACGTAAAATTTACAGGAATTAATTTTGTTGACAATCTCGCTCTGTATATGGTATATTATTCTGTAATCAAAGTTCTTTCGGCTTACGTCTGCTTTATTCAATCATGTTCACGTCCTTCTTCTTTGGGGCGCGCATGGTAGCTGTCTGAACTATTTTATTAAATAAACAAATTTATTAAACATCTTTTGCCGCTTTCGGCAACTATCCAAAAATCAAACTTGATTTATGTGTATCAAAATGTAGAAATCAGTTGAAAAGACAAGTATATGTCTGGTATAATACAGAAAGGAGATTTGTGTGCAGGACGAAAAACAGAATAAAAGGGGCGGCATGAGCCCTATGGTAAAATGGACGGCGAAGGACAGCGTATTTAGCGATTTGTTCCGGATTAAAACGAACCTGTTGAAGCTGTATCAGACGCTCCATCCGGAGGACACCGGGGTGACGGAGGATTCGATTAAGAATGTAACGATAAAGAACATATTGACGGACAATCTGTACAACGACTTGGGATTTATGGTGGGGAACAAATTGCTGATATTGGCTGAGGCACAATCCATGTGGTCGATGAATATTTTAGTGAGGGTGCTGCTGTATCTTGCGCAGAGCTATCACGAGTATTTTCTGAACACGGAGCAGAACTATTACAAGAGCAAGAAGGTGGAGATGCCGAAACCGGAGATTTATGTGATATTCACGGGGGAACGGGTGCACAAGCCGGAAACGATTTCACTCTCGAAGGAGTTTTTTGCCGGAGAGGAAATCGACCTGGAAATCAAGGCGAAGGTCATCTATGAGAGCGACTCCGATGATATCATCAATCAGTACATTATTTTCTGCAAGGTCTTTAACGAGCAGACCCGGCAGCACGGGATGACAAGCGAGGCAGTCGAGGAGACGATCCGCATCTGCAGGGACCGGAATATTTTGCGGGAGT
>CANRJU010000127.1 GCA_947631075.1 uncultured Lachnospiraceae bacterium | reverse complement strand
ATAAGCGCGATTAGCTCAGTTGGTAGAGCAGGTGACTCTTAATCACAAGGTCCGGGGTTCGAGCCCCCGATCGCGCATCGCCAAGCTTTTTGGCTTTATATAAGGGGCGTATACCCCATCAATAAGCGCGATTAGCTCAGTTGGTAGAGCAGGTGACTCTTAATCACAAGGTCCGGGGTTCGAGCCCCCGATCGCGCACTTAAAAAGGCGGGTTTGCGTTAGCGGGCTCGTTTTTTTTAATCGGCGCGCAAGCGCATTTAGGATAAAAAGGCAGGGCGTTTGCCATAAATTTTGCCAAATTGATAAAAAACTCTTGCAAATCGGCTTAAGCTGTGGTAAAATAACAACGTTGCATATAACACACGTTGGTGGTTTTGGTAAGCTGTGCCGCTTGTAAAGCGGTTCTTGTCATAAACCGACGGAGGAATAACAAATTTTAAGGAGGACGAAATAATGGGTGTTATTTCAATGAAGCAGTTATTGGAGGCAGGCGTTCACTTCGGTCATCAGACAAGAAGATGGAACCCTAAGATGGCAGAGTACATCTACACGGAGCGCAACGGCATCTACATTATCGATTTGCAGAAGTCCGTTGGCAAGGTAGAGGAAGCGTACAACGCGATCAAGGATATCGCGGCTGAGGGCGGCAAGATCCTGTTTGTCGGCACGAAGAAGCAGGCGCAGGATTCCATCAAGGCCGAGGCAGAGCGCTGCGGCATGTTCTATGTCAACGAGAGATGGCTCGGCGGTATGCTGACCAACTTCAAGACGATTCAGACCCGCATCAAGAGGCTGAAGGCGATCGAGAAGATGTCGGAGGACGGAACTTTTGACGTGCTTCCGAAGAAAGAAGTTATCAATCTGAGAAAAGAGTGGGATAAGCTGGAGAAGAATCTGGGCGGCATCAAGGAGATGAAGGATATTCCGGACGCGATTTTCGTAGTGGATCCGAAGAAGGAGAGAATCTGCATCCAGGAGGCTCACATTCTCGGTATTCCGCTGATCGGCATCGTGGATACCAACTGCGATCCGGAGGAACTGGATTATGTCATTCCGGGCAACGACGACGCGATCCGCGCTGTCAAGCTGATTGTTTCCAAGATGGCGGACGCTGTGATTGAGGCGAACCAGGGCGAGTCCATGGCGGACGTGCCGGAGGAAGCTGAGGACGAGGCAGCAGAGGCCATCGAGGCATAAATTCAGTTTTCAGTTTAATTATAGAAAGGAATGGAAGAATAAAATGGCTATTTCAGCATCAATGGTAAAAGAATTAAGAGAGATGACAGGCGCCGGCATGATGGACTGTAAGAAGGCTCTTACCAACACGGACGGCGATATGGATAAGGCAGTAGAGTGGCTGCGCGAGAACGGACTGGCTAAGGCTGAGAAGAAGGCAGGCCGCATTGCCGCCGAGGGTATGGTAGCAGTCAAGGTGAGCGACGACGGAAAGAGCGCTTCCATCGTAGAGGTCATTCCGAGACAGACTTTGTGGCAAAGAACGAGGTGTTCCAGAATCTGGTCAACGCGGTTGCCGCACAGGCGCTGGCAACCAACGCCGCAGACATGGCCGCATTTATGGCGGAGCCGTGGATCGAGGATTCCTCTGTGACGGTTGAGGAGAATTTGAAGAACATGATCGCGAAGATCGGCGAGAACATGAACATCCGCCGTTTTGAGAAGGCAGAGCAGCCGGACGGACTGATTGTTCCCTATATTCACGCGGGCGGCAAAATCGGCGTTTTAGTATCCGCTGAGACGGACAGCGCGTCCGATGCGGTGAAGGAGTGCCTGAAGGATGTGGCTATGCAGGTAGCAGCCATGAATCCGAAGTATCTTTCCTCTGACGACGTCTCCGAGGAGTACAAGGAGAAGGAGAAGGAAGTTCTTTTAGCGCAGGCAAAGAACGATCCGAAGAACGCGGGCAAGCCGGACAACATCATTGAGAAGATGATTATGGGCCGTCTGAACAAGGAGCTCAAGGAAGTCTGCCTGACCGAGCAGATTTATGTAAAGGCAGAGAACAAGGAGACCGTTGCTAAGTATGTAGAGTCCGTTGCCAAGGCAGCAGGCACGAACATCAAGCTGACCGGATTTATCCGCTTTGAGACTGGCGAAGGTCTTGAGAAGAAGGAAGAAGACTTCGCGGCTGAGGTGGCTGCACAGCTCGGATAAAGATAAAGACAGGCTTAGAGCGACAACCGCAGAAAGTACAGATATAAGACATTCAGAACCGCCGGGAGCAGATCTTATCACAGACCTGTTTCCGGCGGTTTTATTGTGGCAGGGAATCGGATATTGGGACATCTGTTTTCTGACTTAGGCCGGGGCTATATTCGGACGGCATTTTTCAATAAATTTTATGCTGAAATTTTCTAAATATTAAATAAATATAAAAATTTCAAAAAAAAAAAAACGAAATAAGTAAATTTTTATTAAAAAATGTTGAAATGTGGCAAATTTTGGGTTATAATAAGATTGTGAAAGATAAACACGCCACACGAAGTCCTGATGACAGGGCGCAAAAAGGGGATATATGAGGAGAACTTTATGATTTTTTTTAAAAAGAGGGACAGTATTGAGCAAAATGAACACACGGAGGACAATCACAGCAAGGGCGGCAAGATCAATTATCTGCTGCCCGGCTTTTTGATCGCGATTTTAATCAGCGTCGGAATCTTTCTCTTTCTGATGAACCGGATGGAGGACAAGAGCAAGGAAACCACGATGGACATCGCGAATTTCTACATAGAGAGAATGAATAAGCAGATCACGAACCATTTCCAGTCGGTAATGGACATCAAGATGTCGCAGGTCGAGAGCATTATCCGGGCCATTCCCCCGACCGGCAGCGAGCCCATAAACGAGCCGACGAGGAGTGGCATGATTACCGCCGGCAAGGCGAGGAAGTTCCGCTATCTGGCGCTTATGGACGCGAACGGGAACATGGAGGTTCTCTTTGGCGACCAGATGAATGTCCTAAATGCGAATATTTTTACGAAATCGCTCAAGGATGGTCATAAGGATGTAGCGTGGGCGGTTTCCGAGAGGGGCGGGAAAAACCCGGAGCACATCGTGCTGCTCGGCGAGCCCTGCCAGTACGTTATGTCAGACGGGAGCCAGAGCGTCGCGCTGGTGGGCGGAATCGACATCGGCTTTGTGGACGACATGCTGGAGCTGGGGAACAACGATCTGGACACATTTTCCTATATTATCCGAAAGAACGGCGATTTTATCATTAAGGGAGAGTCGGTTACCCAGAGAAATTTTTACGAGCGCCAGTACGAGATTATCACCGGCAATGAGAATAAGAGCACGGAGGATTATGTCACGGAGATCAAGCACGCCATCAATACCGGGGGCACCCACACGATTATGCTCCCCATCGGCGACGAGAACAAATATCTCTATATGGCGCCCTTAAACTACGCGGACTGGTACATGATTACCGTCACGTCGTATAATACGCTGGACGAGTTTATTCTGAATCTGGACAAGCAGAGGACGAGGTCGTTTTTGCTCGCCATGATTGCGACGTTCTTTCTGTTCGCCGTTATGTTCGTGCTGTTCTATGTGCTTGTAAAAAGGCAGATTCAGGAGACGGACAAGGCGTGCGAGGAGGCGGTTCAGGCGAATCAGGCCAAGAGCATATTCCTCTCCAACATGAGCCACGATATCCGGACGCCGATGAACGCCATTGTCGGCATGACGGAGATTTTGCTGCGCAACAGCGAGAGCCGGACGGACCGCCAGTATTTGACGAATATCAAAAATTCCAGCTCGGCGCTCTTGACGCTGATTAACAATATTCTGGATTTTTCAAAAATCGAGTCGGGCATGATCGAGATTATCGACGAGGAGTACGATATCATGTCCATGTTCAACGATCTCGGAATGACATTTTTGAACGCGGTGGGCACGAAGCCGGTGGAACTTCTATTTGACATCGACAAGGACCTTCCCCAGTCGCTCTATGGCGATCCCGGGCGGGTTCGGCAGGTGCTTGTAAATATTGTCAACAACGCCATCAAGTACACGGACACGGGAAGCGTGGAGCTGATCGTGCAGGTGGAGAGGATGAGCGAGGAGGACCGCATTGTGCTGCACTTTGCGGTGAAGGATACCGGACAGGGAATCCGAAGGGAGGACCTGGGCAAGCTGTTCCACTCCTTCCAGCAGGTGGACACCAAGAAGAACCGGAACAAGGAGGGTACGGGACTGGGACTCTCTATTTCCAAGCAGCTTATTGAGACGATGGGCGGGGAGATTACCGTAAGGAGCGAGTACGGAATCGGCAGTGAGTTCGACTTCACGATCCCGCAGAAGGTGATTAAAAAAGAGCCGGCGGCGAGCGTGAATGAGGAGCTTGTGAAAAGGGGCGCCGTGGTCAGCGCGCAGGCGCTCAATCCGATGCTGTCGGAATATGTGGAAAAATTGTCGCATGAGTATGGGCTGGAGTACATTGACTGGCACAATGCGACGATCAATCAGGACCATGTGGATTTCCTGTTCGTGGACGGCGACACATATCACAAGGTGAAGGCTTACGCGGCGGCGAATCCGATACCGGAGGACACGGAAATCTGCGTAATCCAGAATCCGATGATGGAGAATTACTGGGATGAGCCGGTGAACGTGGTGGACAAGCCGATTTATACGCTGAATTTCTGCCAGATGCTGAATCACGAGTATGTGGTGGAGCAGGATAACGGCGACAGCGATGTGAATTTCACGGCGCCGGATGCGCGGATTCTGATTGTGGACGACACGCCGATCAACCTGGACGTCGCCCTGGGGCTGCTGCAGCCGCTCCAGATGAAGATTTACACGGCGAACAGCGGAAAGCGCGCCATTGAGATGGTGCGGAGGAATCAGTACGACATTGTATTTATGGATCACATGATGCCGGGCATGGACGGAATAGAGACGACGCAGAAAATCCGCTCCACGGGGGATGAGTATTTGAAGAACGTGCCGATTATCGCGCTGACGGCTAACGCCGTGCTGGACGCCAGGGACATGTTCAAAAAAGCGGGCATGAACGACTTTATTGCCAAGCCGATTGACTTTAGGGAAATCTGTTATAAAATCCGCCGGTGGCTGCCGGAGGAGAAAATCCGGACCGGGGCTGTGGCTGCTCCCGGAAATCCGGCGACTGCTTTGTCCGGGGATTTAGCTGATTCCGGGACTCCTGCCACACTTGGGGATTTGGCTGATGTCAGGGAGACTGCCGCACTTGGAATTTCGGCGGTCTCCGGGACGCCAGCCGGCGATTTGCCGGAAATCGAGGGATTAGATGTCAAAGAGGGCATTAAAAATTCCGGCGGTCTTGAATTATTTATGAAGATTTTGGGCGATTATTACAATATCATTGACATCAAGGCGTCCCAGATCGAGCAGTGTCTCGCCGAGGGACTGATACGGGATTACACGGTGGAGGTGCACGGCTTAAAGAGCGTGTCCCGCACTATCGGCGCGCTGGAGCTGTCGAAGTTTTTTGCGCGCATGGAGAAGTGCGGCGACGAGGGCGACATAGAAACGATTACGCGGGAGACGCCGAAGCTCCTAGCGATGTACCGGAGCTACAAGGAGGTTCTGGCTCCCTACGGAAAAATGGACGACAAGCTGAAACGCGATGCGACGAAGGACGAGCTGATACAGATTATAAAGGAGCTGTGCGACGCGGTCGATGACTTTGACCTGAATCGGATCGATGAGACCTACGAGGACCTGGTGGGCTGCCGCCTGCCGGACGAGCTGTCAGAGCTGATGGACAGGCTCCGAGTCAGCGTGGCCGATGTGGCGATGGAGGATATTACGGAGACGGGACTCGCGATGATCGAGAGGCTGAAGCAGGCCAGATGAAACAGTTTCTCATCGCTTTGTTCCGGAAAGGGGATTAGCGTAAAAAAAAAGCTTGATAGCTTATTTTTTACACGGCAATTTGTTTCTAAGCGAAAACAAATTGCTTTTATGGCAGATGAGAAACTGCATTCGCAGCTTTCTCATCGCCTCTTCGCGACAAGTCGCTAGAGCGAACTTGTTCGCTCAGAAAAGGGGGACATATATGGAAAATCAGGGCAGCAAAAAAATAATTCTTTTGGTTGACGATTCCGGCGTGATGCTCCGCAGCATCAAGGAGTGGCTGGGGGATTCGTATCAGGTGTTCCCCGCCAATTCGGGGAGCATGGCGCTCAAGTTTTTGAGGAGCAGGCGCCCGGATTTAGTCCTGTTGGACTATGAGATGCCGGAGATGAATGGGGCGCAGACGCTGGAGGCGATGCGCGCCGATTCGGAGATTCCGGAGCTGCCGGTCATTTTCCTGACCGGAAAGAGCGACGAGGAGAGCATCCAGAAGATTCTGGATTTAAAGACGGAGGGGTATCTGCTAAAGACCCTGCCGCCGGGGGAGATTGTGAAAACCATCGATGATTTTTTTAGGACATAAAAAAATTCCGAACTTCCGGGAGCCGTGATTCTATCGCAGATTGCTCCCGGCGGTTTTTTTCTATTGCTTTTCTTATATTGTATGATATAATAAAAATGTGATTCAAAAGCGTGAAAATACAAATAATAATGTGATGAAATTCACGAAAAAATCAATAAAAATGTGATAACCAAGTTCAAAATGCCAATAAAAATGTGAGGATGGTGTGCGGATGGAGCGATTGATTTTGGATAATCTGATGAAATGGAAAGATTCTCCCTATCGGAAGCCGCTGTTTTTGATGGGCGTGCGTCAGGTGGGAAAGACATGGATTCTCCGGGAATTTGGAAGACGCTGTTATGAGAATACGGCTTATTTTAATTTTGACGAGAATGAAGAGTACAGGCAGTTTTTTGAAACGACTAAGGATGTAGGGCGTATTTTGCAGAATCTTATGATGACGGGAGGACAGAGAATTGTACCGGAAAAGACGCTGATTATTTTTGATGAGGTACGGGATTGCCCCAAGGTAATCAATGCTATGAAATACTTTTATGAAAATGCCCCGCAATACCATATTGCCTGCGCCGGTTCTCTTTTGGGGATTGCGCTGGCGAAGCCATCCTCTTTTCCGGTAGGGAAAGTTAATTTCATGCAGATGAACCCGATGACATTCACGGAATTTTTGATGGCGAATGGTGATGAAAATCTTGCTGAATATCTGGAGAGCGTGGATGCCATGGAAGCGATTCCAGACGCTTTTTTTAACCCGCTCTGTGAAAAATTGAAGATGTA
>CANRJU010000126.1 GCA_947631075.1 uncultured Lachnospiraceae bacterium | reverse complement strand
CGCAGCTGATCCGGAAGATAACCGGGTTTGAGGGGGAGATTGTCACGGATTCGTCGAAGCCGGACGGGATGATGAGAAGGATCTGCGACAGCTCGAAAATTCATGAATTGGGCTGGAAGGCGCAGATATCGCTGGAGGAAGGAATCAGGGAGTTGTATGAGAGGTATATCGAAAATGAAAGGCGGTCTGTGTAATGCCAGAGATGTTTCAATAACTGAAAAACAGTATTATGGAGGGCTAGTCAATGGATAAACCAACACTACGAGATATTATATACGGAACAACCAATAAGTTTCTCCGTGAAAACAATGGGATGTTGTTTGGAGAATGTGTAAAAGATCCTGGAGGAGTGGCAAACACAATCCCTGTCCATGAAAATGTAATAGATACACCGATGTCTGAAACGGCGGCAGCAGACTTTGCAATAGGTGCTGCACTCTCAGGCAGACGTTCAATGTATGTGGTAAGATTTCAGAATTTTCTGCTTATGGGCGCCAGTCCATTTATTTCATTCGCATCTGTGGTTAAAGGAATATATGGGAAAAGCGCCCCGGTTTTTATTCGTGCAGTAGGTGGCGATAAATTGGACTGCAATCATGCAGATATGTTGCACAGTATGTTCATGCACTTTTCAGGAATGAAGGTTTGTGCACCAATGACACCGGGCGAATGGCTTGATGCATGGGAAATTTTTATGCGGGAGGAACAGCCGTTTTTTTGTAGCGAACACAGAGATGCTTTTACCGAAACGGATGAAACAGAAGATGAAATATACGAAGATGCTAAGATTAACCTTTTTGGAATTTCAAAAGCACGACAAAATCTTTCTGAAGCAAAATGTATTTTGAATGAATATGGGATAAAGGCAAATATATTTCATATTGCATGGCTTAAACCATTTAATGTCGAAAAATATATTGAGCCATTGAAGGAGACGCCATTGGGTTTGGTCACGGATGCAGGGCGTGTAATTTGTGGTGCATCTGAACACATCGCATATGAGCTCATGCACGCTGTTCCGGGAAGCTTTATTTATGCAGACGGAATTGCTGATTTTCCGAAATCCAAAAATCCTAAATGCTATAATGCAGTTCCAGATGCACAGCATATTGCAGATAAAGCGTTGAGCATCTTAAGAAACAGGGGGAATATAACATGAAAATTTCAGCTTCTATTTTTGCCACAAATGACCGATTGTTGGCATATGTTTCTCAACTCAAGCTTGCAAAGGTTGACTATTTGCATCTTGATTTTTTTCAAAATGGAACAAATAAATTTCGGCTTGAAGACATAAATGCGCTGGATTATCTTCAAATTCCTTATGATGTCCATTTGATATATGAAAGCATAACACACGAGAATATAAGTCTTCTCAACAATTCCGGTGCGGAGATACTTAGCCTTCAGTGGGAAAATCTAAGAGATGTTGAAGAAACGATTAAATTGATGGAACGATTTAAGGGCGATATTGGATTTGCGGTTACTCCTCATACCGATTTAAACAAATTGTGCGAGTATCTTCCGCGCTTGGACCACATTCTTGTCATGTGCAGCGAACCCGGAATTTCGGGAGCAAAATTTATGGAAAATAGTTATGATTTTATAAGGAGCATACGCGATAAATTCCCTTATATCAAAATAAATGTTGATGGCGGTATCGACAATGTACGATGTCGTAAAGTCCTTGAACTGGGTGCTTCGCTTGTCGTATCAGGATCATATCTTTTTAATAACCGTAATGATATGCGTTATGCTGTAACAATGCTCAAACATCCTAATAGAAATTACATTCAGGAGGTATAAATTATGTTATCAGAGAAAAAATTTGCAAATGATTTTCAGGAGATAAAGTTATCCGAGAAAGTAACTATCTCCCCGAATACATTCGTTATGATGGCAGGTCCCTGTTCTGCAGAAAGCCGGGATCAGATCATGAGAACAGCAGATGGGCTTGCAGAAATGGGCATAAATGTTTTTCGTGCAGGATGCTTCAAGCCGAGAACTGATCCCTATGCATGGCAGGGAAGCGGTGAAGAAGGACTTAAATGGCTTGAAGAAGTACGCGACCAGTATGGTATGACAATTATTAGCGAAGTTTCAAATTATACAAATTTTGATATAGTTGAAAAATATACAGATATTATTCAGATAGGTGCAAAGGCACTATATGATCATTCACTGCTTATAAATAGCGGAAAGTCCAATAAGCCTGTTCTCGTTAAACGGGGCTTTGGGGCGACGGTTGATGAATATCTTCGCATGGTTGAATATGTACTAGCAAATGGTAATCCAAATGTAATGCTCTGTGAGCGTGGAATACGCACCTTTGAGACTTCAACGCGTTTTACATATGACTTGTGTGGCGCTGCGGTATTGCAAGAAAAAACGCGATTGCCGCTAATACTTGATCCTTCACATGCATCAGGAAACAAGGATTATATTGCAAAGCTCTCTTGGGCATCGGCTGCGTTTGACTGTGATGGACTTATCATAGAGGTACACTGCGATCCGAATACAGCACTGTGCGATAAGGCGCAGGCGCTTTCTCTCACAGAGTACAAGGAAATCCTTGATAAAGTAAGACAATTTGCTGAAATTAACGGCAGAAAAATAGTTTAAGAAGAAAAGGAGAAACGAATATGTTTGAAAATGAATTTAAAATTGAGGATTTATGTTCCGGTATGTTTTCTGATAATCTTGACCGAATGGGATTTAAGCATCAGATTGCAAGCGGTTTTCAGCGAAACCAGAAACTGACGAGATTTATTGGGCGTGCGAGGACAGTGATGATTGAGCTTGATGGTGCAGAGGATGAAAATTTATTGACAGGTCTCGAATTTTTTGAAACTCTTGGAAAGGGAGATGTAATTGTTGTAACGGGAAATGGACCTTATGCTTATTTTGGACAGATGATGTCAAGATTATGTATGCGTCAGGGAATTGAAGGCGTTGTTATTGATGGAATGACAAGAGACAGTATTTTTACAAATGACAAATGCTCATTGCCGATTTATTCAAGGGGCTATACGCCCGTTGATATAAAGGGACGCGGACAGGTAAAAGCTGTCAATATTCCGATAGTTGTAGATGGGATTATTGTATCACCAGGAGATCTTGTATTTGCGGATACGGATGCAGTATGTTTTGTACCACGCATTTGTGAGGATGAACTCGAAAAAATGGTTCGCAAGGAGATTCAGGAAGAAGAAAAAAGAGTAGCGCTTATTAACAATGGTGCTTCTGTTGCAGAAATTTTATCAAATGTGGATTCTTTTTGACGAGGTGACGCATATGGAAACAAGAACCACCGCCATACGGGATCTGAATGTTCAGCCCGATGCTATTCAAAACTTTACAAAGGAAAGGATACTTGCTGTATTTAAGAATATGTCGCGCCTGAGAAAATTTGAACAGACGATTCTCGATTGCAACAGCAAAAATCGGGAGACATTCAAGAATAAAGTAATACATATGGTGACGGGACAAGAGGTTACTGGAAGCGTTCTTGCAGAAATGTTCCCCAGGTATCATTATTTTGCTGGTCACAGGTGCGCTGACCTCTATTTGGGACTTGGCGCATCAACACAGGAATTGCGCGATGAAATAATGTATCTTGATTCGGGATGTATGAATGGAACGCAGGGCGCTCAATTTGCTTATCATAAAGATGGGATAACAATTCATACCAATACGGGATTTATTGGTGAGCAGTTGCCTCTTGCAGTTGGATATGCGCTAGCGAGCGGACAAAAAACTGTTGCAATATGTGGTGATGGCGCTGCCGAGGAAGATTACGCTTTGCAGTCTTATGGTTTTGCGGCAACCCATAATCTTCCGATTTTATTTGTTGTGAATGACAACAATTTGTCTGTTCTTTCACCACTGGAAAATAGGCGCAGTTGGAATATTGCAAAGCTGGCAGAAGGATTTGGGCTTGCTTCTGCCGATGTTGCAGATGATCCTTGGACGCTTATGAAAGTATTAAGTGATATGGAAGTTCGGTTGCCCGCATTGGTTAATGTTCGCGTTAACCGTAATTACTGGCATATAGGTTTTGGAATAGATAATCCTCCGCTATGGGACAGATATGCGATAGTAAAACAGCAAATTTCTGAAATTGGTTATGAGCGCGAGATGAATGAAATTGAACAGGCTGCCGAAATTGAGATGCATGAACTTTGGAGAGATTATTTATGAAAATAAAATTGCTTGTTTTGGATGTGGATGGTACATTGACTGACGCAAAGGTCATATACGGTTCCGATAATGTGGAAATCAAGGAATTTAACACGCGTGATGGGCTTATAATTGGCAACCTTCCTAAATTTGGCGTTAATGTTGTTATACTTACAGCAAGGGAATGTGAGTCTGTCACACGACGCGCAAAGGAACTTAAATGCGAAGTTGTTCAGGGAGCGAAAAACAAATCTCCGATTCTGCGGGAGATTGCAGAGAAATATGGTGCAAAATTGTCGGAAACAGCGTATTTTGGTGATGATCTAAATGACTACGAGGCAATGTCTCTTTGTGGTTTTAAGGCATGTCCGGCTAATGCAGTGCCACAAATTAAAAAAATATGCGATTATGTTTCTGATGTTAACGGTGGTTATGGTGCGGTTCGTGATTGCGCGGAGGAAATGCTGAAACGGTTGGGGCTGTACTCTGATTGGCTTATAATGTTTGGCATTTTATCTGCCTAAGTTTATAGAAAGTTGTTATATCATGTAAAAGGCTTGAATAAAAAACGGAGGCAATAATGAAGAAAATAATATCGGAAGATTTTGAAAAACTTTTATCTGTATATGGCGATAAATTTGAAAATTTGCATAACCGTACAATTTTGGTTACTGGGGCATCCGGGATGATTGCGACTTATTTGTCTAAATTTTTAATTTATATTTCTGATAGCTATAATATTCAAGTGTATTTACAGTGCAGGAATATTGAAAAAGCAAAAAAACGGTTTAGGGGCGACCTTGACAAGAAAAATGTTCATCTTGTTAATTTTGATTTTGAAAATAACGAGATACCGGATATTCAGTTTGATTATGTTCTTCATGTCGCCAGTCCGGCAAGCACAGCCGCTTTTGAAAAAACGCCTGTCGATGTTATTAGCCCTAATGTTATAGGAACATGGTATTTATTACAGCATGCAAGGAAGAAGGGAGTTATAAAATTTCTTATATTTAGTTCCGGGGCTATTTATGGACAAAGTGAAACAGAAAAATCTTCTGTTTCAGAGAAAGATTACGGAGTTGTCGATCCTCTTTGGTACAGAGCCTGCTATGTCGAGTCAAAAAAACTTGCAGAACAGATGGGAATGGCTTTTTGGCGTCAATATAAAGTGCCTGTTTCTTTTGTGCGTATATGTCACACATATGGCCCGACATTTGATCTTGACAGGGATATGAGAATCATTCCGCGCGTGGTTAAACAGATATTGAATGACGAGGATATTACAATTTATAAAGATCCTTATTCGATGATTCAATGTACATATATTGCGGATATGATTGCGGCAATTCTGCTGGTCTTGTTAGAGGGCAGAGATGGAGAAGCATATAACGCTTGTAGTGATGATGTGGTAACGATAGATGACGCTATTGAGTGGATGGTTCACGCTGCCCCGAATATTAACTCAAATCTGATAGAAAAAGAAATAGATGAGAATTATAAATTTGGAAAAGGCAGCGGAACAGTATTTCCTAAATTCTCCAATCATAAATTGGCGGAGCTTGGCTGGCGCCAGCTTTACACTCCCAAAGACGGCTTTGCGAGAATGGTCAGGTGTTATATGGATGATAATGAAAACGCATGTGGGGGGGTACAGGACTAGGAACGGGAGAACTTGACAAGGACCGCCCCGAAGAAATGGCGGCGTTAGTGGTGCAGGCTATTTTATGCGGATACCGCTTCATAGATACGGCGTATTCATATGGAACTGAAAAAATAGTGGGAACCGCGTTGAAACTGCTTTTTGACGCAGGGATGAAAAGAGAAAAAATCTTTGTGCAGACAAAATTTTATCCGGTCATGCCTTATGATGGCGAGTCAATGCGCAGACAGTTTGAGGAGAGCCTGCAAAATCTCGGACTCGATTATGTAGACAGCTATCTTATTCACCAGCCAGTCCCAAGATATTCCGAGCTGGAATATGCGGAAAGGAATATTTCCGTGTGGAAGGAAATGGGAAAATTGGCTGCCGAGGGAAAAGCCAGGCATATA
Organism: uncultured Lachnospiraceae bacterium; assembly: GCA_947631075.1. Classification (GTDB taxonomy): domain Bacteria; phylum Bacillota; class Clostridia; order Lachnospirales; family Lachnospiraceae; genus Eubacterium_F. Next base: position 1,051 of record CANRJU010000126.1, on the reverse strand, counting down.
GGCGTGTCGAATTTCCTTGAGCGGCATATTTTTCAGCTTGTGGAAGCATGTGATATTGTCCCGGAGATAAACCAGCTAGAGATAAATCCGCAGTTTCAACAGATCGGCCTGTCCGGTTTCTGCAAGAAAAAGGGCATTTCTGTGCAGAGCTGGGGACCATTGTCAGTTACTGAGGATAAAGTAAAAACCGTACTGCAGATGATTGCGGATAAGTATGGTGTTTCGTGGGCGCAGATTGCACTGAAATGGAACATACAGTCCGGAAACATTCCCATATGTTTTTCAAAAAATATATACCATTTGATTGAAAACAGCAGGCTTGATTTTAAATTAAGTGAGGAAGATATGGAAGCTATACGGATGTGTAACAGCGCAGACGCGCATAGAAAAACATGGTGGTATCCCCGCCAGCAGATGTATTGAAAAATTTAAACTTTTATGAAAAAGACGAAATCATCGACATGATTTGTCACAAGGAGGCACTATGAATCTGATACTTTTATCCGGCGGCTCCGGCAAGCGCCTGTGGCCGCTCTCCAACAACGTCCGCTCCAAGCAGTTCATTCAGATTTTCCGGCGGCCGGACGGCTCTTACGAGTCGATGGTCCAGCGGGTATTCCGGCAGATCCGGTCGGTGGATCCGGAGGCTTCCGTGACCATCGCGACTTCCAAGCCGCAGGTCTCGGCCCTGCACAACCAGCTGGGGGAGGATATCGGCATCTCGGTCGAGCCCTGCCGCCGGGACACGTTTCCTGCCATTGTCCTGGCATCCGCGTATCTGGCCGACGTGAAGCATATCGATCTGGAGGAGCCGGTGATCGTCTGCCCGGTGGATCCGTATGTGGAGGAGGATTATTTCGAGGCGCTGAAGGAGCTTTCCGCGCAGGCGGCCAGGGGTGAGTCGAATTTAGTCCTCATGGGGATCCAGCCTACATACCCCTCGGAAAAATACGGGTACATTATTCCTGAAAATGACGGGCCGACGGCAGGGGTGCGGACGTTCCGGGAAAAGCCGACGGCGGACGCGGCGAGGGAATACATTGCTGAGGGG
>CANRJU010000125.1 GCA_947631075.1 uncultured Lachnospiraceae bacterium | reverse complement strand
GGCCAAAATGGACCCTCCGGGACTCGAACCCGGGACCGTCCGGTTATGAGCCGGATGCTCTAACCAACTGAGCTAAAGGTCCGCGCATTGTGCGCCGACATGAACTATCATACCACATCGGCGCAAATAATGCAAGCCTCATATTTTCTTAGCAGAAAATTTTTTATGAAATAATTTTCTGTTTTTCGCAGCAGATGTCAGCTGCCCCGCGAAAAAATTCCACAGCTTTGTATACAGAACCGCCAGCAAAAGGGAAATCAGAAACACGAGAATTACGCAGGCCGGAATGAGAATCCGGCTGTCTCCTTCCAGGCCGATCTGCCGCGCTATTACTTTTCGAGCCAGATTGTTCCACACAAACGCGTGAATTAAATAAATCAAAAAAGTATAGGAAGCCAGCTTGGAAAAATCCCTTTTCACATAAATCAGCGAAAATCCTGTAAAAATCAGGAGCGAACCAGCCACGATCAGGGGACTTAACGGCTTGAGGTACTGATATTCCAGTTCCGTGTCGGAAATTCCCGCTATCGCCTGCCTGTAGCGCATAAACGCCGCTATCGCCTCCACGCCCAGTCCGGCCAAAATGAGAAGGAGCCCTCCTCCTGTGTGCTTCCTCCCGCCTATCCGCCTTTTGATCTCATACCCCGCCAAAAGATACCCCACATAGTAGAACGAGAGCCCGATATCCCAGCTCAGGCTGCGGCTGCCGGTCTCAAAACTGATTACAGCCGCCACAAGAAATATCCACGTCATCCTTGAAAACGCCCGCGCGCTTATATCCCTTTTTACCCGTATTATGACAGGGACAAGCAGATACAGCCCCACGAGCATACTCATGTACCACATATGGTAATAAGGTCTTCCCTCCAGCAGATCCATAAACGGGCCGAGCAGCCTTTTAAACGCTTTTCCTTTTATAAACACGACCTTCAGGATATGACGGGAAGCATAAATGTAATACAAAAAGCTGAAAATCAGCGTCGGCACCCCTATGCGCCTGAATGATTTTTTGTAAAAATATCCAAAATCGGCATTTCTCTCATCGGACAAAAGAAACGCGCCCGACAGCATGACAAAACAGGGCACGGCAAATTTGCACAAGGCCTGGTAACAGCACGCGGCCAGCAGATGGTCGGTATAAAGGCCACCAAAAACATCCGCGTCCCGGGATGCCTTCAGATAAAATGAACTGACATGAATCGCAATTACGGCCAGCGCGCTGACAATACGCAGCAGATCGTAATTTCCCTCTCTCTTTCGTTCCATAAAAAAACTCCTTTCTCTCTAAAAGCGCCTGCTATATATAACACGATTCAAGCGAAAAAAAAGTTGCACTTTTATTATAAAAAATGTAACTTTTTTTATGCGCTCAGAGCCATGAGGCCTGCGCGGGGTATTTGACGGGAATTTTCCCCTGGATTTTTTCTGGAAATTTTCCATGGAAACCTTTTCTGGGGTTGTCACTCCATCGTTTTCATGAGGTTCGCCATCTCAATGGCGGAGCATGCCGTATCGTAGCCCTTGTTGCCCGCCTTAGTCCCGGCCCTCTCAATGGCCTGCTCAATGTTGTCGGTGGTCAGCACCCCGAACAGAACCGGCATTCCCGTGTTCAGCGCCACGGAGGCAACTCCCTTGCTCACCTCGGCGCACACATAATCGTAATGGGAGGTAGAGCCCTTGATCACGGCGCCCAGACAGATAATGGCGTCATATCTGCCGGACTGGGCCATTTTCTGCGCCGCGAGCGGTATCTCAAAAGCGCCCGGCACCCAGACCAGGTCCACCTGGTCCATGTCCACGCCGTGGCGGGTCAGGGCGTCCTCGGCGCCCCCGATGAGCTTGCTCACGATAAACTCGTTGAAACGTGAAGCCACAATGCCGATCTTCAATCCATTTCCAATTACATTTCCCTCTAAAGTCCTCATTTTCTTATCCTCGCTTTCTTTTCTTGCTATTTATAATGGGTCATGTGCATCATTTTTTCCTGCTTGGTCACCAGGTACTTGTAGTCGTCCGGCCCCGGCGCCATCTCGATGGGCACCCGCTCCTCAATGGAAATCCCGTAGCCCGCCAGCCCGGAAATCTTCTTGGGATTGTTGGTCAGAAGCCGCAGCTTTCTCGCCCCCAGATCGTGCAAAATCTGGGCGCCGATGCCGTACTCTCTCAGATCCGGCGCAAAACCCAGCTTGACATTGGCCTCCACCGTATCGTACCCCTCCTCCTGGAGCTTATAGGCTTTTATCTTATTCAAAAGGCCGATGCCGCGGCCTTCCTGGCGCATGTACAAAAGAATCCCGCGCCCCTCTTTCGCGATCTGCCGCATGGCGCTGTCCAACTGCTCCCCGCAGTCGCACCGCCTGGACCCGAACACGTCGCCCGTGAGGCACTCGGAATGAACCCGGCACAGAACCGGCTCCCCGTCCGCCACGTCGCCCAGCGTCAGCGCTACATGGTGCTCCCCGTTGGTGACATTTTCATACCCGTGAATGGTAAAATCCGCGTATTTGGTCGGGAGCTTTGCCTCGGCCACCTTTTTTACCAGGCTCTCCTTCTCCAGCCTCTTTCGGATCAGCTGCTCGATTGTGACCACATGGAGCCCATGCTTTTTGGCAAATTCCAGAAGCTCCGTGGTGCGCATCATCGTGCCGTCCTCCCGCATGATCTCACAGCAGAGGCCGCACTCCTTCAGCCCGGCCAGCTTCATGAGATCCACCGTCGCCTCTGTGTGCCCGGCCCGCTTCAGCACGCCGCCCTCTCTGGCCTCCAGAGGAAACATATGGCCCGGCCGCCTGAAATCCTCCGGCCTCGCTCCGTCCTCCACGCATTTCATCGCCGTGAGGGAGCGCTCCACCGCCGAAATTCCTGTCGTGGTGTCCATGTGGTCGATGGAAACCGTAAATGCCGTGGAGTGGTTATCCGTATTGACCGACACCATCTGATCCAGCCCCAGCTTCCTCGTCAGTTCCCGGCTCATGGGCATACAGATCAGGCCCTTGGCATATGTAGCCATCATATTTACATTTTCCGTGGTGGCAAATTCCGCCGCGCAGATCAGATCTCCCTCATTTTCCCGGTCAGGGTCGTCAATGACCAGAACGATCTTCCCCTGCCGCAGATCCTCTAATGCCTCCTCTATCGTCGCCAGCTCCGCCATTTTTCTCCGTCCTTTCTATTGCGAATATAAACATATAAAAATATATAAATACAACCAAATTATTAACTACAAAACTGTCCCGCTGACCGCGCGTTCCAAACGCCGCGGATTACAGAAATCCGTGCTCCGCCAGAAATTCCGCCGTGAGCCCGCTCTTTTTTCCGGACTCCTCCGGCGTGAGCAGTTTCTCCACATATTTTCCGATGATATCTGTCTCCAGATTTACAATATCTCCCGCCTTCCGGTCGGCCAACGCCGTATTCGCCTGCGTGTGCGGAATAATGGACACGGAAAAATCCTGCCCCGTGACCCGCGCCACCGTCAGACTGATGCCGTCTATGGTAATCGAGCCCTTTTCCACAATATAGCGCAGCACGCCCGGCTCCGCCGAAATCCGGTACCAGACCGCCGTCTCGTCCCGAAATATGTCCGTAATCGTGCCCGTGCCGTCAATGTGGCCCGCCACGATGTGGCCGCCGAACCGTCCGTCCGCCGGCATGGCCCGCTCCAGATTTACCCGGCTTCCCCGGACCAGACTTCCCAGAGAACTGCGATTCAGCGTCTCCGCCATCACGTCCGCCGTGTACCCCTGGCCGTCCATGGAAGTCACCGTAAGACAAACGCCGTTGACGGCGATGCTGTCGCCGACCTTTGTCCCCTCCAGCACCCTCTGGCACCGGATGTGAAGCACTGCCGACTGGCTGCCCCGCTTTATGTCCGCAAGCTGCCCCACTTCCTCTATTATTCCTGTAAACATAATTCCCTCATCTCAATTCCGCTCTTTTTCTGCTTCCTGCCGGACCAGCCCGGTTATGCAGATGTCGCTGCCGATTTTCAGTATCTCTGTATCGTGGACCTCTAACGCCTCCCGCATCAGGGAAAAACCGCTGCCCTCCACCGGCGACTTGGCCTCTTTGCCGCCAATGAGTTTCGGCGCCATGTAACAGTAAATGCGCCGGACCAGACCGCTCTTTAAAACTGTCCCGTGGAAGGTTCCGCCGCCCTCCACTAAAATACTGTCGATGCCCCGTCCGCCGAGTTCTCGTGCCAGGCCGGAAAAATCTACAACGTCATTGCCGCTACAAATTAAATCTACCCCGGCCTCCCGCAGCCGCTTTTCTTTTTCCTCATCTCCGACCGCATAGGCTACGATGGTCGGAATCTCTTTTGCCGTCTGCACGATCTGGCTCTCCAGCGGAATCCTGAGATGGGAATCACAGATCACCCTCACCGGGTCCACGCCCTCCTCGATGCGACAGTTGAGCATGGGATTGTCTATGAGCACCGTGCCGATTCCTACCATGATAGAGCTGTACTGCTTGCGCAGCTGATGTACATGCCGGCGCGCCTCCTCGCCGGTGACCCATCTGGAATCACCGGTGTAGGTGGCGATTTTCCCGTCCATCGTCATGGCGTACTTCATGGCGATATAGGGAATTTTATCTGTTATATAATGAAAAAATATTTCGTTGAGCGCCAGGCACTCCTTTTCCAAAATCCCGGTCTCTACTTCGATTCCGTGATCCCTGAGAATCTGAATGCCTTTTCCTCCCACCTTCGGGTTGGGATCCACGGCTCCCACGAACACCCGCCCGATACCGCGCTCGATGATGATATCCGTACACGGCGGCGTCTTTCCGTGGTGACAGCAGGGTTCCAGCGTCACATAGAGATCCGCTCCTGTCAGATCCTCCTCGCACCTTGTCAGCGCGTTTCGCTCCGCGTGATATCCGCCGTATTTCTCATGAAATCCCTGAGCCACAATCCGCCCGTCCTTCACCACAACGCAGCCCACCATAGGATTGGGAGAGGTGTGTCCCATCCCCTGTCTGGCCAGCTCCAGCGCCAGCGCCATATATTCATTTTTTGTCATTCCAAAACAGCTCCTTTATCGCCTGCTTCGCGCAGGAGGCCTTCCTCCAAAACAAAAACACCCCAAGCAAACATGCTCAGGGCGCATACATACAAAATCCATCGATGTTTTCTCTCATCCAGACTATACTGTCGGCTCCGAAATCTCATCGGATCAGCAGTTCGAAAACCGCTCGCGGGCTGTACCGCCGGTGGGGAATTGCGCCCCGCCCTGAAAACATATTTCCATGATATTCTTTATCATACCACTTCCTCACTGGCATGGCAAGCCTTTTTTGCTAATCGCGGCGCAAGGCGCGACTGGACGGTGTAAGGCGCGACTGGACGGCGCAAGGCGCGATTGGACGACGCAAAACATGACTGGCGGCATGATTTACCGCTGTAACTCATCCAGCGTCTGATCGTAGGCGGGCAGAAAATCGCTCATGAATATGTCCACCTCTTTCATATTCATGCCTTCCAGAGCGCTCCGGATCGTCTCCGCCGCCGTCTGAAATTCCTGGTTGCCGCTGCGCAGCTCCTCCTTGCACTTTATAAGCGCCGACAGCTTGTCCGCCGCCTTGACGATTTTCCACGCCTCTTTCATATCCTCTCCGGGAATAAACAGCGGCTCGTAGTATTTTCTCATGTCCGCGGGGAGCTTATTCAGCATCGTGTAGCTCGCCACGTTTTCAACCCGTTTATAGGCCTCTTTGATATTTTCATCAAAATACTTGACCGGCGTGGGCATGTCCCCGGTGATAATCTCGTTGGCGTCGTGGTACAGCCCCATGAGAGCAATCTGGTTCACATCTAAGTGATTGCCGCAGCGTTCATTGGAAATAATCGCAAGCCCGTGGGCCAGCATGGCCACCTCCAGCGAGTGCTCGCTGATATTCTCCTTCAGCGAATTGCGCATCAGCGCCCAGCGCTCAATATACTTCATGCGTGCCATCATGGCGAAAAATGAATACATGTTTTTACACCATCCTTATTTATAAGCACATTGCGAACACCAACTACAATGCCCAAATTTTAAGCACAGTTCGCATTAATGACTTAGTATTTTCTTCATATAATATCCCGTGTAGGACTCCGGGCACTGCGCGACCTCCTCCGGGGTTCCCTGGACCACTACCGTTCCTCCCCGGTCGCCGCCCTCCGGCCCCATGTCTATAATATAATCCGCCGTCTTAATCACGTCCAGATTGTGCTCAATAACGACTACTGAATTGCCGCCCTCCGTGAGCCGCTGCAAAATATCAATCAGCTTGTGCACGTCCGCAAAATGCAGTCCCGTCGTCGGCTCGTCCAGAATGTAAATCGTGTGCCCGGTACTGCGCCGGCTCAGCTCCGTGGCCAGCTTGATCCGCTGGGCCTCCCCGCCGGAAAGAGTGGTGGACGGCTGTCCCAGCTTCACATAGGAGAGCCCCACATCGTACATCGTCTGAATCTTCCGGTGGATGTTGGGAATGTGCTTGAAGAAGTCCAGCGCCTCCTCCACCGTCATATCCAGTACGTCATAAATGCTCTTTCCTTTGTACTTGACGTCCAGCGTCTCGCGGTTGTACCGCTTGCCGCCGCACACCTCGCATGGCACATAGATGTCCGGCAGAAAGTTCATTTCTATTTTCAAAATGCCGTCTCCGGCGCACGCCTCGCAGCGCCCGCCCTTGATATTAAAGCTGAAACGCCCCTTTTTGTACCCCTTCGCCTTGGCGTCTGGCGTGGAGGCAAAAAGGTCCCGAATCATGTCAAACACCCCGGTATAGGTGGCAGGATTGGAGCGGGGCGTCCGCCCGATGGGGGACTGGTCGATGTTAATAACCTTGTCCAGCTGCTCCACGCCCTCAATGCCCTTGTGCTTTCCCGGTATGCAGCGCGCGCGGTTCAGCGTGCGGGTAAGGCTCTTGCTTAGAATTTCGTTAATCAGAGAGCTCTTTCCCGATCCGGAAACTCCGGTCACGCAGGTCATCACGCCCAGCGGAATCTTCACGTTTATCTTTTTGAGGTTGTTTTCCTCCGCCCCCTTTACCGTGAGAAAGCCAGAGGGCACGCGTCTTGTCTGCGGCACGGGAATCTGGCGCTTGCCGCTCAAATAGGCGCCCGTAATGGACTCCGACACCTGCATAATCTCCTGCGCCGTCCCCTCCGCCACTACCTGGCCGCCGTTCTTCCCGGCTCCCGGTCCGATATCCACGACGTGGTCCGCCGCCAGCATGGTGTCCTCGTCGTGCTCCACCACAATCAGCGTGTTGCCCAGATCGCGCAG